>NZ_JBHWJQ010000018.1:0-138323 GCF_042731435.1 Streptomyces sp. NPDC059861
TCATCTCCCTCATCGCCGTCATCAACGCCTACAACCGCATCAACGTCATCAACCAGCAGCCCGCCGGCAGCTACCAGCCCGGCCAGTTCGGCTGAGCACACCGTCCGTCTCCCCGTCACCCCGACCTCCTGCCGGGGAGACGGACCCCGAAGTGCCCGCACTTCCGCCCTCGGGCCGGAGCCCGGCTTCGCCCCGAGGGCGACCGCACCCACGGCCAGGCTCGGGCTCAGGCGATACCGTATCGAATGAAACGTGGCTGGTAATGTGCACTCATGGCCGCCGACGCCCCTGAAAAATCCACCACCTCGCGTGCGACCGACCGCCCGGGGGACGCTTCGCCCTTCGCGCTCGGCCTGCTGCTGCGCCGGGCGCATTGGCGCGCGGCCGCGGTGATGACGGAGGCACTTCGGCCGCTCGGCATCGAGCTGCGGCATTTCGCCGTGCTGATCGTGCTGGTGGAGCAGGGGCCGACGATGCAGCGGGACCTGGCCGTCGCCACGGGTTCGGACAAGGCGGGCGTCATGCGGGTCGTGGACGACCTGGAGCGCAGGGGGCTCGCCGAGCGCAAGGCCGTTCCGGGGGACCGCCGGGCGCGGGCGGTGGAGATCACGCCTCAGGGGGTCGAACTCTTCGACGCGGCCCACGTGGCGGCGGGACCCCTGGCCGAGCGCCTGGTCGCCGAACTGAGCCCCGGAGAGCCCGAGCAACTGGCGGATCTGCTGACCCGCTTCGCCTATCCCTCGGACGAAGCGTCTGGAGCGCAGGCGCGCCCCGGCGGTTGACGGTGAGGACGCCGGCCTCGCCCGCGCCGAGTTCACCCCGGCCCCTTCGCCGCGACAGGCCTGCGAGGCGGGCCCATGACGGCGCCGTGTGACGACCTGAACCGAGAGTCGTCACACGGCGCCTTGTCCCATGGGGTCAGCCCGCGAGCCGTTCCGCGAGCGCCTTGGCCTTGGCCGCCGCGTCCTCGAATGCACGCCGGCGGGAGGCCTCGTAGAGGGGGACCAGTTCGGCCATGGCCGGGTTGCGCGGGGCCATGGTGAGTTCCGGGACGATGAAGTCGGGCTCCAGGCCGAGGCTGCCCTTGAGCACGGCCTCCAGGTAGTTCCGCACGTATTCGAAGTCCTCGCGAGGGGTGCCCGGCGCGTAGGAGCCGCCGCGGCTGGCGACGACGGTGACCGGGGTGCCCTCGGCGGAAGGCGCCTCGCCGACGGTGCGGCCGGGCAGGATCACGTTGTCCAGCCACGCCTTGAGGGTCGACGGGATCGTGAAGTTGTACATGGGGGCGCCGATCAGGATGGCGTCCGCCCGCTCCAGCTCCTCGATGAGTGTCTCGCGCGGGGCGAACGCCGCGGACTGCTCCGGGGTGCGCTCCGCCGGGGCGGCGAAGGCGGCGGTGTGGGCGTCGATGCCGATGTGCGGGACCGGGTCGACGGCGAGGTCGCGGTAGATCACCAAGCCGTCGGGGTGCTGCTCCTCCCAGGCCTTGCGGAAAACGTCCGTGACCGCGCGGGACGCGGACAGCCCGCCGGGAAACAGGGACGAGTCGATGTGCAGCAGCGTGACCATGGGCTTCCTCCGAAAAGCGACGCCCGAGGCGGGGACCAAGGGCTGGGGATTGTGCTGGATCATAGTTACGGACGAGATTGTCTCGAGTGATACTATCGTGAATGCAACCAACGCGAATGCAACCAACGTGGGGGGCGAGCACATGGGAGGTGGACGATGTTCGATGTCTATGAGGCGGTCACCAGCCGACGGGCGGTGCGGGCATTCACCGACCGGCATGTCCCCACGGAGGTACTGGAGCGCGTTCTCTCCGGTGCGGCATGGGCACCCTCCGCTTCGAACCTCCAGCCGTGGCACACCTACGTACTCACCGGCGGGGCGCTGACCGAGCTCAAGAAGCGCACCGGCAGGCGGCTGACGGCGTGCGACCCCTGGGACGAGCCGGAGTACCAGCAGTACCCGCCGGCGCTGAAGTCCCCGTACCGCGAGCGCCGGGCCGCCTTCGGCGAGCAGCGCTACGGCGCACTCGGCATCGCGCGCGAGGACCTGGAGGCCCGCCAGAGGGCCGCGGCCGCGAACTGGAACTGTTTCGGCGCACCCGCCGCCCTGTTCTGCTACGTCGATCGCGACATGGGCCCGGCCCAGTGGTCCGACGTCGGCATGTATTTGCAGACCGTCATGCTGCTGCTGCGCGCCGAGGGACTGCACAGCTGCACGCAGATGGCGTGGGCGAAGTACCACGAGACCGTCGCGGAGGTCCTGGGACCGCCGGACGAGCTCCTCCTCTTCTGCGGCATGTCGATCGGCTTCGCGGACCTCAGGGCGACCGAGCCCCGTACGGGCCGGGCGCCGCTCGACGAGACGGTCACGTTCGTCGACACAGCGGACGCCGCACCCGCACCGCGCCTGCCGCAGGGGCCGACAGCGACCTGCGCCACCTCAAGGCCTCCCCGGCCACGAAGCAGCACCACGGCTCCCGCCAAGCGGCCTGCGCCTCGCCCGCGCGGAGTGCGCGGCGTCGTCGCGCGCCTCGGCGACGGCCTCACCAGGCGCGTCGGGCGCCTCGCCTCCCAGATCGGGGTGCCGCCCGGCTGAGAACCGGTCCCGATCCGTGCCGTGGTGAGAGAGGTTGATCATGAGAAATGCCTGTGGCCGGGTACCGGCCACATGGGCGCGTCCGGGTTTCAGCAGCGGGGACGCGACCAGGGGACGTGGCCACGATAAGCGCCGCACCCCGAACGGCGGCCAGGGGACGCGTCCCCTGCCGTCGAGCCCGGGGCCCGAAGGCCCCCTGCCGGCCGGCCTGTCCACCCTTCCCCGGCCCGTAGCCGTGGTGGTGGGCGCGGGCGGCGTGCTCGGAGCGGCGCATGCCGGTGTCGGGTACGCCTTGGAGGAACGCGGATTCACCCCGGACATGATCATTGGAACGTCCGTGGGAGCCCTCACCGGAGCCATCGCGGCGGCCCACCCCACCGGCGCCGCACCGTGGCTCGACGGCGTGTGGACCCAGCTGCGACGCCGTGAGGTGTATCCGCTCGGCTACCTGCCCTCCCGCACCAGCCTCTTCACCGACCGCGGTCTGCGCCGGCTCATCGCCAGGTCCGGGCTGCCCTCCCGGATCGAGGACCTGGCGGTCCCGTTCACCGCGGTGGCCATGGACCTCGCCACCGGCGCTCCGGTGTCGCTCGACCACGGGGACCTCGAGTCCGCACTGCTGGCCAGCACGGCGATCCCCGGGATGCTGCCCCCGGTGGACCGAGAGGGCCGCACCCTCGTCGACGGCGGCGTGATCGCCTACGTTCCGGTCCTTGCGGCCCTGCGGGCCGGGGCGGCCAGCGTGGTGGTGCTGACGACCGGGCCGGGGAGCTCGGCGCTGCACCTGCCCGTCCCGAACCGGCGGGCCCGCGCGATCGCCGCGAGGGCCGGGCTCCTGCTGATACAGCATCAGATCGAGCGTGACCTCGACGCCGTGTCCCGGCACATCCCGACCGTCGTACTGCCGACCGGCATCGAGGCCTGGCCCTCCCCGTGGGACTTCGGCCAGTCGCAGCGGCTGATCAGCACCGCGCACCGCACGGCGGGACAGTTCCTCGACGGGCTGCGCATCAACGGGCCCGGCCTGTACCGGACCGAGGAACCTCCGGCGGCGTCTGCCGATCCGGGCGAGGCATCGACCCATTCCCTCTCGCGGAGCGCTCTTTGAGTACCATCGCCTTCCTCAACATCGCCATGCACGGGCACGTCAACCCGACGCTGCCGCTCGTGGCCGAGCTCGTACGACGTGGCCACTCCGTCACGTACCACACCTCCCCCTCGTTCCGTGAGGAGGTCGCTGCCGCCGGCGCGACGGTGTGTCTCTACCCCGGTGCTCAGCAGCCGCTCCCCGATCCGCCGACCCCGCTCACCCTGATCGAGGCGCTGACGGGCGCGGCCGTCCGCATGGTGCCCACGGTGATCGACGACCTGCGACGGATACGGCCCGACCTGATCGTGCACGACAGCACCTGTCCGTGGGGCGCCGTCGCCGCTCGCGCACTCGGGGTCCCGGCGGTGTCGTCGTTCACGACGTTCGCGTACAACAGGCAGGTGCCCAGCCCCACCCGCGGCTCGTGGGACCTGCTGGTCGCGGCGGCGGCCCGCCCCGGCAGCCTCAGGAACCATCTGCGCTCACGCCTGCGACTGCGCCATGACTTCGACACGACGGGGCTGCCCTGGTTCGACATGGGAAACATCCGCCAGCCGCTCAACCTCGTGTACACGGCACGGGACTTCCAGCCCTCCGCCGACAGGTTCGACGAGAGCTACCGGTTCGTCGGTCCGAGCATCGGCGCCCGCACGACGGTTTCGTCGTTCTCGGTCGACCGGCTGCACGACCCCGTCCTGTACGCCTCCCTGGGCACCGTGTTCGACTCCGACCCGCGCCTGCTGCGCAGCTTCGCCACGGCGCTCGCGCCCCTGGGCGGCACCGTCGTCGTGTCGACCGGGCAGACCGATCCCGACGCGCTGGGCCCCTTGCCGGCCAATGTGCTCGCCCGCCGCTTCGTCCCGCAACCGGAGGTGCTCTCCCGTGCCTCGATGTTCGTCACCCATGGCGGGATGAACAGCGTCAACGAGGCCATCTACGCCGGGGTTCCGATGCTGGTCGTGCCGCTGGGCGCCGACCAGCCGATCGTGGCCCGGCGCGTCGTGGAGGTCGGCGCCGGCCTGTCGATCCGCCCCCAGGACGTCACCAAGGGCTCCGTACGGGCCCTCGCCCGGCGGCTGCTCCGCGACAGCCGGTTCCGCGAGGCCGCCTCCACCCTGCAGGACGCCCTGCACGCGGCGGGCGGCTACCGGCGCGCCGCCGACGAGCTCGAACAGTACGTGCGCGCGGCCGGGTCGTCCGGTCGGCCGGCGTCCGGCGAACAGTCGCGGCGAGGCTGAGCCATGTCACTTGCCGTCGTCCTCCTGCTGCTGTTCGCCGGGGTGTCGGAGGCCGCCGGGCGCATCCTGCCCCTGGTGGTGCGCCGGCCCGGCATGCCGCGGACTCTGGTGGCCTCGTTGCTGCTCGCCGGTGGCCTCGTCGAGAGTGCGGTGTTCGCGCTGTGGCCGCTGACCGCGTGGAATCTGGCCGAACTGGTGGTGTCCTCCCCACCGCCTGGTGACGGGCTGGTGTGGACACCGGGCGTGGCCGCCCCGCTGATGCTCTCCGCCGTGCTCGCGTTCCCCTGGCTCGGGCCCGTGCTCCACCTGTTGCTCTTCATCGGGGTCGGGGCCGGTCTGGCCGAGCCTCTCGCCACGGCGACCGGGCTGGGGTGGTGGACCGCCGTGGGTTGCGTGGCCGTCGCCGGGGTGGGGCTCGGTCTCGCCGTGGAGGCCGTTCGACGTCTGGTAGTGAATCTCAGCACCGCCGGATCGCGGGAGTCGCTCGCATGAACAGTTTCCTGCTCTGGGTCTTCACGATCGGGCCTGCCCTCCTCGCCGAAGCCCTGCTGGCCCGCTACGAGGTGATGGCCTACGGCGCCGGCTGGCGTGCCCCCGTCACCGCGCTGCCCCAGGGCGTGCCCTACGCCCGGGGCGCGGAGCCGGACACTCCCCCGGATGCCTACCTGGTCTACCTCGACGGCATCGGCAAGCGGCGCGTCCGCGACAGCCGGGACGGCGGCCAGCTGGTCAAGGCCCTGCTCACCGGGGCCCCGGAACTGCGGGTGCTGGGCCAGGTGCAGCCGTACTCGCCGTTGGCCGACCCGCTCGCCGACCGGCCGGTGTGGGCCTGGTTGCAGCGTCGCGTCGGACTGCTGCTGTTCCTGCACAACGTCATGCAGATCTTCGTCGCCGCCGACCGCCGGTACCGCCCGTTGTACAACCGGGCCGTCGGCTCCCAGATCGCCACCCAGCTCCGGCTCGCCGGCTACGAATCCGACAGCGGGATCCCCGTGGTGCTGCTCAGCTACAGCGGCGGCGCGCAGGTCGCCACCGGCGCTGTCGCCCAATTGCACGCGCAGCTGCGCTCCCCGCTCCTGCTGATCATGCTCGGTGGGTTCCACAACGGCGCCAACGACCTCACCCATGCCGAGCACCTCTATCGGCTGACCAGTGCCGGCGACCGCATCGAGCGGCTCGGCACCTGGATCTTCCCCCAGCGCTGGCCGCTGTTCCGGGCCAGCGGCTGGAACCGGGCCGCGCGCGCCGGAAAGATCACCGAGTACCGGCTCGACCCGGCCACTCACGTCGGGCCGCTCAGCTACATCAGCCCGTCGGCGCAGTCGCCCGACGGCCGCAGCCACCTTGCCCGCACGGCGGAGACGGTGATCGCGCTCATCCGTGCCCACCGCAGGACGACGGTGGCGACGGACCGCCCCTAGCCGGGGCCTCGTGCGCAGGGCGAATC
The DNA here is from genome assembly GCF_042731435.1 of Streptomyces sp. NPDC059861. Classification (NCBI taxonomy): domain Bacteria; kingdom Bacillati; phylum Actinomycetota; class Actinomycetes; order Kitasatosporales; family Streptomycetaceae; genus Streptomyces; species Streptomyces sp. NPDC059861. The sequence goes on from NZ_JBHWJQ010000018.1 coordinate 6,380, forward strand.
GCAGGGTCGCCCTGCGCACGACGGCCGTCCTGGCCTCCGTCACCCGCCGCTCCCCCAGCTCCCGACCCCGGCCGACCCGCGATGAAGGCACGTGCAGCGGAGGCGGACGCCGCGCACCCGGCCCGGCCGGTGACCACGGCGCTCGCTGTAGCTGACGCTCCCGCACACCGCTGACAACCAACCACCACGGAGAGGACCTCCGTGATGTCCGCACCGCGGCCCAGCACCACCCCCCCCAGGCCGCAGCGGCAACGGCGACCCGTCAGCGCAGGGGGCGCGGGTGCGCAGAGTGTCGTGGGCCGTGGGAGCCCGGTCGGCGGACCCGGAGCAGCCCACGTCGCGGGGGCGGGACTCTGCTCGCCGATCAGTTCCTGCGGGGCGCCGCGGCGAGTTCGCCCACCGCGGTGAGCCAGTGGTCGCCGAGGCGGCCGATGCCCGTGAGGCCGTCATCGTGTACGACCGTGAGCCGTGCGTTGTCCTGATACGTCGTGAGGGCGGTGTAGCAGCGCAGCCCGCCGGCCAGGGCGATGAACATGGCGGCGTGCGTCGCCCGTTGACCCTGGTGGGTGAACCGGGGCCCGACTTCCATGGTGGACGCCAGGGCAGGAACCGCCTCGGCGTCGGCCAGGCGCAGGGCCGCCCGCATCCCGACTGCCGAAGGCAGGGTGCCCAGCATGAGCCGGGCGGCGTGGCGATGGTGGCTGCGCCGGAGATGTTCCGTCTGGGAGATGACGTGCTCGAGTGCCTGGCGAGAATCGCCGTGTGCGCAGGGCAAGGTCACCCGCGCGGTCACCAGTGCGTTGCCGACGGCCAGTTCCTGGCCCGGCGCTCGCACCGACAGGGGCATCGAGATCGGCATCGGGGGGTGTGTCCGGCCGGTGCGTTCCTCGTGCCAGCGCCGGACGGCCTGCGAAAGGGCGGCCAGATAGACGTCGTTGACGGTACCGCCGTGCACGCGGCGCGCTGCGTGAAGGTGGTCGAGGGCGATGTCGGCGTGCAACATGCTCTGTGTCTCGGCGGGATCGGCCGCGAAGGCCGGGGGTACCTCCGGGGAGCGCAGGGCACGGAGGGCTTGTCCTGTCACCGAGGTGAAGCCGCGCCAACCAGGGATCACCGCGGGATGCATCCGTGGCTGCCAGCCAGGACGATCGTCCAGCAGAGCACGGGTGATGCAGACGGCGGCGGCGCCGTCCCTGAGCGCGTGGTCGGAGCGGAAGCACAGCGAGTGGCCCTGCGCCCTGGGGATCAGCCACAGGTCCCACGGCGGTCGGCTCGACGTCAGCGGAGTGCTGATCATCATGCGGTCGGCCGCCCGGGCCCCGCCGTTCGGGCTGTCGTGCTCCTCTCGCGGAAGGTCGAGCTGGTGCACGTGCTCGTCCACCGCGAGCTCGCCGACCGCCCTCAGCCCCTTCTCGTCGCTGTCGACCCGGTAGTGAAGGGAGGCGATGTCCGCGACGCGCCCCGCGACCCGGGCTCGCACGCTGGACAGCGTGGGGGCGGGACCGTCGAAGTCCAGCATGATGCCCATGGGCAGCGGACCGGCGGCGGCCGCGCGGAAGGCCCGGTCAACTGCCCCCAACCTCTTGGGTGGACGGGGTGAGGTCGAGGTGGGCTGGTGCATGGCGGACCTCTCGGAGCGTGGCTGGCGGATCATCTCGCGGACAGCGTGGCAGGAGTGTCCGCCGGGCGGGAAATTCACCGGCTGGACGGGAGGAGCACGAGCGCGGGGTCGTGCAGCAGGGCGCTCTCCGCGTTTTCAGCGCCGCCGACTTGGTTGCGCTCCGGTTCGTCCGCCGGCCGACCGCGGGCGGCCGCGAGGCGCGGTGCCCGCCGCGACGCCGACGGGCGGGGCCGCCGGCTGCGGTCCCGCCCGTGTGGGTGCTGTTCGGTGACGTCAGCGCAGGCCGAAGGCCCGGTTGATCGTCTGTGAGACGGTGCTGTCGGCGCTGTCCCGGGCGGTGACCCGGAGGCTGGCGAAGGCCGCGGTCCTGGGGGCCTCGAGGCTCGTGCGCCATCCGTCACCGTGACGGTCCAGGTCGGACCGGTGCCAGGTCGTCCCGTCGTCGTAGGAGACCTCGACCGAGAGCTTCCCGACGGTGGCCGTCGTGCCCGGCAGATGCGAGGCCGTCACCGTCAGCTCGGCGCGCCGGTCCGCCCGTCCGGCCTTGTCGGTGTCCACGTCGTAGTCGAGCTGGATCAGCGGCAGGGCTTCGGCCGACTCGGTGCCGCTGACCGCGGAGGTGAACTTCCACTCGGTCGACGTGTGTGTCGAGTACGGGTGTTCCCAGGCGCCGCGGTCGTTGTCGACCACCAGCCGGTAGGGCAGGCGCTCCGGGGCGAGTTCGGGAGTCGTGAGGCGCTCGGCGTTGCCCCAGTCGAGCTCGCGGTCACCCTGGTGCAGCGACACCCGGTTGACCGCGTCGTAGTTGCCGTAGGCGTCTCCGACGTGGCCGGCGCCGGAGTCGCCCCAGCCCGGCGCGGGGATGTACATGGTGTCGAGGTAGCGCACCGGCTGGGAGCCGCGCGCGCTCATCCGGGGCCGCTGGATGGGCCCGAACCAGTTGACCTCATCGCTCTTCCGGGGCGCGTAGCGCAGGATGTCGATCGACTCCTGGCCGGTCTCCCCGACGACGATGGCCGCCTCCACCCAGTCGGCGCCGGCGGTGACCCAGTCGGTCCGCTCACCCTGGGCGGGCGTCATGAGCTGGTTTCCGGCCGTCCAGCCCTCCCAGAGGTCGTAGCGGAACTCGTTGGCCTTGGCGGGCCGGGGGTTGCGGAAGGAGACGTCCACCCGGGCCAGTTCGTGCGGCTGCACACGCCAGGTCGGGTCCGCCGGGACCGCGCCGGTCCAGTGGTGCACCACGTCGTAGAGGTAGTCGGTGGTGGGATGCGAGGTCACCTTCAGCGCGACCGGGCCGCGCCGCAGCCGGTCGATCAGGTCGGTGCCCTGGTCGGCGTCGAGTGTCGCCACCGTCAGCGGGGCCGGGCTCGCCGGGCCGTGGGGGTGCTCGTCCCAGGGCTGCAGCCGGCCGATGCCGTCGTTGACGACCAGGAGGAGCCGCGCGCCCGCCGCGGCGGCGGCCTCCGCCTGCTCCCGGATCTCAACGGTGTCGCCGCGCCGCACCACGACGGCCTTGCCGCGCACGTCGTGCCGGGCCAGTGCCCCGGCCGTCCCCTCGTCGGCGAAGACCGCCTTCAGTGTCCTGGTGCCGGCCGGGAGCGGCTGGGCCGCGCGCTTGACCAGCGGGTCGTCGTAGGTCCGCGTCCCGGTGCCCACGGTCAGCGCCGGCTGCTCCAGGCGGAAGCGGGCACCGAAGTCGAAGGCGCCGTCGGTGACCTTCCTGCCGGTCGGCAGCGCCCAGATGCTGTCGTAGGACGGGTTGGGCAGCATGGAGGTCGCGAACAGGCTGTCGCTGAAGGACCGTTGGACGTCCAGCCGGGGTGCGACGGCAGTGGTCTGCTGCGGTGCGCGCGCGAGGATCTGGCGGGCCTTGCGGCCGTCCAGGGTGACCGTGCGGTCCTGGTCGAGCAGCACGTCGTTGAAGGCGAGCAGCGCCATCCCCAGCGAGTGGGTTCCCTCCGCTCCCTGTACGTCGGCGATCAGCCATCCGTTGTAGCTGCCCTCGGGCAGCCGGGCGGTGCCGGTGCCGGACGCGTCGAGATCCAGGACCTCGAAGCGGCCCTCGGAGAGGAGGTAGACCCGGCCGGTCAGCGGCTTGCCCGAACGGTCCTTGGCGACCAGGGTCAGATTCTGTCGCCGTCCCTCCCTGGCACCACCGATCAGGGTGCGGGCCCGGACCTCACCGGCACCGTCCGTGGCGGTGATCATGCCGCTGAGGGGCTGGTCGGCCGGCAGCCGTGCCAGGTCCGCGGTGAGGGAGACCGAGGTGGTGCCGTGGGCGGGCACCGTGATCCGGCCCTCGGAGAGGGCGAACAGCCCCGCCGGGGCGGTGGCGGCGTCGATCGCGAGGTCCAGGCTCACCGGGGTGTCGCCGACGTTGGTGTACGTCACCTTCTGGACGTCGGTCTCTCCCGGCTTCGCGGGCCAGGTGTGGAAGCCGGAGTAGGCGCTGACGGTCGCGAAGACCGAGGCACGCACCGCCGCCGCGGCGTCGAGCCGGCCGGCACCCGCCTGGTACGGCGTGTACGCCGGGGTGGCTTCGGCGCTGCTGACCAGTGCCTCCTTCAGGCGCGCGCCGGTCCAGTCCGGGTGCGCGGCGGCCAGCAGCGCGGCGGCACCGGCGACGTGCGGTGTCGCCATCGACGTGCCGCTCATCGTGGTGTAGAAGCCCGTGCCGCCCCGCCGGTAGTGGGTGCGCGCCGCCAGGATGTCGACGCCGGGCGCGGTGATCTCGGGCTTGAGGCCGGCGTCGCCGTCACGCGGGCCCTGGCTGGAGAACTCGGCGAGCCGGTCCGCGGAGTCGACGGCGCCCACGGTCAGCGCGGAGTCCGCGGCGCCGGGACTGGTGACGGACTTCGGGCCGCCGTTGCCCGCGGCGACGACGAACAGCGCGCCCGTCTCGCGGCTGAGCCGGTCGACGGCCTCGCTCATCGGGTCGGTGTGGTCTCCGCCGCCGCCCAGGCTCATGTTGACGATCTTGGCCTGCTGGTCCCGGGCGGCCCATTCCATGCCCGCGATGATCCAGGACTCCTGGCCCCGGCCCTCGTTGTCGAGAACCTTGCCGATGCCCAGGCGGGCGCCGGGGGCGACGCCCCGCTCCTTGCCTTCGGAGGCGCTGCCGGTGCCGGCGATCGTCGAGGCGACGTGCGTGCCGTGACCGTGGTAGTCGGTGACGTCCGCCTCGTAGGGGACGAAGTTGGCGCCGGCGTCGATCCGTTCGGCGAGGTCGGGGTGTTCGGGGTCCACGCCGGTGTCGAGGACCGCGACCTTCACGTCCTTGCCGGTGTTGCCCTTCTCCCAGACCTGCGGCGCGCCGATCTGCGCGGTCGACTCCGACAGGTCGGCCTGCACCCTGCCGTCGAGCCACACCTTGGCGATGCCGTTCGTGAAGGCGGGCTTCGCGCCACGGGCCGTCGCGGAGCCCTTGTCGCCGGTGAGCGCGGACCAGAACGCCGTGGCCTTCTCGCGGTTCTGGGCGAGGGAGGCGCCCTGCATGCTGTTCAGCCGGCGGACGACCGTCGCGCCCGCCACCGTCGGCCGGGTCCGGGACCTGGCCGCGGCGTCGGTGTAGCGAACGATGAGCGGCAGCCGTTCGGCGTGCGCGTCGTCGTAGCCGTCGGCTATCAGCTGCGTCACGTTGAACAGCCGCTTGTCGAGCTTTCCGGCGCTGACGTAGGGCAGGACGGAGTCGGGGTAGACGTACGTCGCGCCGTCGAGGACGGCCCGGTGGTAGCTGCTGGTGGTTCCGTCGGCGCCTTCGAAGGACCGGATGACGGTGCCGTCGGCGGCGGTGCCGATGGTGACCTTGTCACCTGTGATCAGCGTGACGGTGTGTGTGCTGCCGTTGCCGGGTGACCGTTGTGCGGTACCGGCGGGCGGCACGGCACCGGCCGGGTGACCGGGTACGGCGGTGGCGGCCGGTACGGCCCCGAGTACCAGGGCTGTGACCGCGCCGAGCGCGATCAGCCCGGGTCTGGGGATGGGAACCATGCGCAAGGGGACTCCTCGGACTCTTGTGAAGAGTGGAAGACCCTGATCGTCCGGTCGCCCCCGGCCGTGCTCAAGAGTCGGGTGGCGTCGCGGTTGTGCCATGGCGCAGTTGCGACGCGGGGTATATCCAGTGACATCCGGCGAGTTGGGGGCACACAGAGGGCGTACTTCTCGAGTGATCGACCGATGGCCGTCGAGCGGAGCGGGCCGAAGAGACAGGAGGGGCCTGGACATGCCGGACATGGACGCTTTCACCGACCGGCTCGATCCCGACATGTGTGTGGTGACCGCCGTGGCGGGCGGGGAACGCGCCGGATGCCTCGTCGGGTTCGCCTCGCAGTGCTCTCTGCGCCCGATGCGGTTCGTGGTGTGGCTGTCCGAGGCCAACCACACCTTCCGGGTGGCGCGGTCCGCGGAGTTTCTGGCCGTCCATCTGCTGGCCCGGGAGCAGTTGGGGCTGGCCGAGATCTTCGGCGGGCGGACCGGCGACGACGGGGACGACAAGTTCCGGGACGTCCGCCGGCGACAGGGGCACGGCGGCACCGTCGTCCTGGAGGACGCCGAGGCGTGGTTCGTCGGTCAGGTCGTGGGGCGGGTCGGCGGAGGCGATCACATCGGGTTCGTCCTCGACCCGGTCGAGTGGGGCGTACGGGAGGACTCCGGCGGACCGCTGCTCCGGCTCAGCGACGCCCACGGCATCGACCCCGGGCATCCCGTGGACTGATTCCACTCCTCCGAGCCACTTCCCGTCGATCGGGGCACGGCGAGCGTGGACGCGGCGTCGTTCAACGCGCCGGCACCCCGTCCGGTGTCCGGGCCGGTGTCCAGTCGGGTGTCCAGGTCCCGGCGGCGTCGCGGCCGTCCGCCGTGGCGGCGAGGTGGGCGCGGAGGGTGGCGAGCGCGGGATGCGGGTTGTCCCGGTGCCAGAGGAGCGAGTGCGGGTAGACGGGCGTCGGGTGGGTCACCGGGATCCGGCGCAGGCCGTGGCCGGCGGGCCAGACGAGGCGGGTGTGGCCGCCCATGAAGGTGGCCAGGGCCGGGGTGTCGGCGATGGTGTCGAGGAGCGCGTCGGAGCCGAAGTTGGGGCCGGTCGCCTCGATGGTCAGTCCGAACTCGGCGACGAGGTCGTCGTAGTAGGCGGCCCACTCGGTTCCGGGGACGATGCCGGGCATCCAGATCCGGTGCCCGGCGAGCTCCGTGAGGGTCACCGACCGGGCGCTTGCCAACGCGTGCGCGGGGCCGGTGAGGAGTTGGAGCGGCTCGTCCAGCACCCGGACGGAGTCGATGTCCTCGGGCAGGGGCCGGCCGGGCGCGGCGACGGCACGGAAGGACGCGTCGATCGCACCGGACCGGACGGCGGCGACGGCCGTCTCGATGTCCAACAGCATCACCACGTCGAGCTCGATCTCGGGGTACGCCCGGTGGAAGCCGCGCATCAGGCCCGACGCCGCCCCGCGCGAGGCGATGATGTCGACGCGCAGCGGACGGCGGCCGGTGCGCACGGAGGCGACCGCGCGCTCGGCGACGCGCAGGAGTTCGCGCGCGTGGGGCAGGAACGCCTGCCCGTCGATGGTGAGTTCGGCGCCGCGCGGGGTTCGGGTGAACAGGCGCACTCCGAGGTTGCGCTCCAGCGTGGCGATGCGCTTGGAGACAGCCTGCTGGGTGACCGCGAGGTCGGTCGCGGCCTCCTGGAACTGCCCCGCGTCGGCGGCGGCGACGAACGTCCGGACGGTGTCGAGGTCCATACCGACACCCTATGGTCACAACCATTGGTTGTGGCTGTGCGGCCAGCGGGTTGTTTGACCCTTGGTCATGGCGCTCGCTTGGATGCTTCCGGTCGCGGATCGGTTGTGCGCAGTGCATTGGTGAGGAGCGTCGGTGATGGGGAGCGGGCACCGGCTGGGGCGGCGGTTCGGGTGGCTTTGGGGGGCGTACACGGCCGGCGCGCTCGGCACGTGGCTCGCCTTCGGCGCGTTCCCGCTGATCGCCATCCAGGTGCTGCACGCCGGACCGGCCGAGGTCTCCGCGCTCTCCTCCGTGGGGGCCGCCGTGGGCGCGGCCGTGGCGGTGCCGCTCGGCCCGTGGGTGGAGTTCCGCCGCAAGCGGCACGTGCTGATCGCGATGGACCTGGTGCGGTGCGCCGCGCTGCTGACGGTCCCCACCGCGTTCGTGCTCGGCGTGCTCACCTTCCTCCAACTGCTGCTGGTCTCGGTGGTCGTCGCGGCAGCCGACATCACGTTCCGCGCCGCCTGGGGCGCGTACCTGAAGACGTCGCTGCCGGCCGAGGACCTGCTCGTCGCCAACGCCCGGTTCGAGTCCACGGCCTGGACGACCACGATCATCGGGCCGCCGCTGGGCGGCGCGGCGATCGGGTTCCTCGGTCCGGTGGCCACGGTGGTGGCCGACGCCGTCAGCTACCTGGTCTCGGCCCTCGGCATCCGCGCGATCGGCGGACACGAGCCGCCCCCCGAGCGCCGGGAGAGCGCGCGCCTGAGAGCCGGTGACCTGCTCGACGGCTGGCGGTACGTCCTCGCCGACGCCACGCTGCGTCCGCTCTTCCTCAACACCGCCTTGTTCAACGGCCTGGTGATGGCCACCTCGCCGCTGCTGGCCGTTCTGATGCTCGGCCGCCTCGGGTTCGCGCCGTGGCAGTACGGACTCGCGTTCGCCGCGCCTTCGCTCGGCGGGCTGCTCGGTGCCCGGCTGGCCAGGCCGCTCGTGACCCGGTTCGGGCAGCACCAGGTCCTGGTCGCGTCCGGGGCGCTGCGCGCGATCTGGCCCGTCGGCCTGGCCTTCCTGGGGCCGGGCACCGGCGGACTGCTCCTGGTGATGGGCGTCGAGTTCGGGCTCATCTTCTGTTGCGGGGTCTTCAACCCCGTCCACGCCACCTACCGCCTCCGGCGCACCGCGACCGACCGGGTCACCCGCACGCTGTCCGCCTGGGCGGTGACGACCAAGGCCTCGACCGCGCTCCTGACGGCCGTCTGGGGCGTGCTGGGCGGCCTGCTCGGCCCGCGTACGGCGATCGGCCTGGCCGGCGTGCTCCTGCTGGCGACCCCGCTGCTGCTCCCCCGTCGCGCGGGAGCGCCGTCCTGCGAGCCGGAGTCCGCACCGGGCCGCGGCCGGTGAGGGTCGCGGCGCGGCAGCTCGTGACCGCGGTCAGCACGGTTTGCGCCAGGTGCCCAGTTCCGGCTTCTTGAGCATCGACGACAACCGCAGCTGACGTGCCTGCGGGCAGAAGCGGCCCGTGGGCTCCGCGTACTCCACGTGGAAGACCGCCTTGCCCGATGCGACGAAGGGTTCGAGGAGTGCGCACTCGTCGTACTGGGCGCACTCCTCGTTGACCGCGAAGTCGAAGTGGTCGAGGAGTTGGGGGATCTGGGCCAGGTCGTTCTTGAGGCCCACGGCCAGGCCGCGCTCGTGGGCGATTTCGGCGATCATGCGGTTGTAGCGCAGCTGGTCGTTCGCCGTCAGGGGGAATCCGGTGTCGTTGGCGTAGCCCTCCACCAGGTCCGGTTCCACCGCGTCGAAGCCCTTGTCGCGGCACATGTCGAACCGGCGTTCCATGAGGGGCCGCAGGACCGCGACCTGGCGGATGTCGAGCCAGCGTTCGCCGTGCCAGCCGTTCGGCCCGCCCAGCACGGAGCGGGGGAAGGCCTTCCGGTCGGGGCGGTAGTCCTCCCAGGCGCCGACGTTGATGTAGCAGATCACCTTGCGGCCGTCCCGGTGCAGCCTGGCCACGTCGGCGGCGCCGTTCTCAAAACCGTCGATGTCGTAGACGGGCACGTCGACGGACGGGTCGACCTTGCCGTCGAGCTGCCACTGCCAGGTGAGTCCGGGGCGCGGTTGCCACAGCGCGCGGGGCGCGCGGTCGGGCTCGTCGGAGCAGGCGGCGAGGGTGGCCAGGAGCAGCAGCACGGCCGTGAACACCGCTGCCGGCCGCCTCATCGGTCCGCCTCGGTCAGTGCGGGGGTCAGCCGGGACCAGGGGTTGGGCGGCTCCCCCGTCACCGGCCCGCACACCGCCGCGCCCCGTTGGGTCGCGGTGCGCACGGCGAGCGGGACGAGCGGCGCGGGCACCCCGTACACCAGGTGGCAGAGCCGTTCGGGCGGCTGCCGCTCGGTCCATGACGGGCGGCTGAACGCCGAGACGTACGTGGACCAGTGGCCCTCGAAGGTGACGGTCAGGTCGGCGAGCGCCACGTAACCGGGGGCGGGGTGGACGCCCGGGTTGAGGACCACGGTCGAGATGCCCAGCTTGCGAAGGGAGCGCACCAGCCGGCGGCAGGCCGGCAACCCGTCCGGGCCCGCCGTCGTCCGGTCGAGGAAGCAGCCGTCCGCGGCGTACCACTCCTGGTGCCGGCGCGCGTCGGCGACGACCTGCGCCGGGTCGCGCGACCCGTAGTCCGTGTCGACGTAGCCGAGCAGCCGGGCCCCCGCCGCGCGCAGCGCCTCCGCGGCGGCGAGGAACGCCGGGTCCAAGACCTCGCCGGGCCCGTTCGCGGGGTTGAGCACGACCGCGTAGGTGCGGGCGGCGCAGCTGATGAGGCGGTGCCACGCGCCCGGGTCCTCGGCCGGATGGACATAGAGCGGAATCAGCAGGCTCACGGCGCCGGTACCCCTTCGGGGCGCGCGGACCGGGCGCCCGCCGCCGCCCACAGCGCCGTCAGTGACGCGTCGAGGGAGTGGGACGGCCGCCAGCCGAGGGCGTCGCGGGCGGCGGTGATGTCGGAGCACTGCCACGACACCTGCGCGGACCGCGCGGACCCGCCCCCGCCCGCTTCGGCGATCCGGCCCCGGAAGCCGGCCGCGGTCGCCAGCCGCCGCACCAGTTCGCGCACCGGGATCGCCTCACCACCTCCGACGTTGAGGATGGGCGGAAGCGGTCCCACGGCGGTGGCCGCGAGCTCCGCCGCCCTTGCCACGTCGCGTACGTCCACGAAGTCGCGGTGTGCCGACAGATCGCCGAGCCGCAGCGTCGCGTCCGGATCGCGCCCGGCGTCGCCGAGCAGCGCGGCGACCCGGCCGGGGAGCCCGGTGGACGGGGCCCCGGGGCCCACCGGGTTCCCCACCCTCAGCACCACCGCGTCCAGGCCCGACGCGGTCACCGCCACCGTGCCCGCCAGCTTGCTCGCACCGTAGGGCGCGGCCGGGCTGGTCGGGTCCGACTCCGTCACCCGCAGGCCTGGGGTGCCGGGGCCGTACTCGGCGGCCGAGCCGAGATGGACCAGTCGGGCCGCGGGAGCCGCCGCGCGCAGTGCGGCGCACAGTGCGGCGGGGCCACGCGCGTTGACCTCCGCGAGGGTCACCGCGTCTCCCCCGGTCGCTCCCGCGCAGTTGACGACGACGGCGGGCGCGGCCGCCGCCAGCGCCTCGGCCAGGTCGCGCGGGCCGCCGCGGGCGAGGTCGACGGTGACGTCGGCGTCGGGTGAGCGGCCGCCGACGAGCAGCCGCGTGCTCGGGAGGGCACGCAGCCGGTCGACGACGTGGCCGCCCAGGTAGCCGGTGGCGCCGAGGACGAGGATGCGCATCAGTGCTCAGGCTCCTTTGAGCAGCAGCGACTTGCGGCTGGTGAACTCCGCGTTGGCCCGGTCGTAGTCGTCGGGGCGCCCGATGTCCAGCCAGTAGCCGTCGAAATCGTAGGCGTGCGGCGGCCGTTGTGCGGCGAGCAGGTCCAGCACCAGTTCGTCGAAGCCCAGCGGCAGCCCGGGTGTGTAGCCGTCGAGGGTGCCCCGCGAGACGCCGTAGACGCCCATGGACACCCGGTAGTCGATGCTGGGCTTCTCGGTGAAGGCGACCACGCGGCTCGCGTCCGTCGTCAGCACGCCGAAGTCGATGTGCACCTTGCGGGCGTACGTGGCGATGGTCAGCGGCGCCCCCGACTCCTCGTGCCGGCGCAGTACGTCGGCGTAGTCGAGGTCGGTGAGCACGTCCCCGTTCATGACCAGGAAGTGCTCCGGCAGCCGCTCACGCAGGTTGAGCAGCGGGCCCATGGTGCCGAGCGGGCTCTCCTCGGTGGCGTAGTCGACGTGCATGCCCCACTGCGAGCCGTCGCCGACGTAGGCGCGGATGATCTCGCCCAAATGGCCTATGGCGATGGTGCAGTGGGTGAAGCCGACCGTGGACAGCTGGCGCAGCACGATCTCCAGGATGGCGTGCTGGTCGCCGATGGGGACGAGAGGCTTGGGCAGCGCGGTGGTGTACGGCCGCAGCCGGACGCCCTTTCCTCCGGCCAGGATGACTGCGTGCATGGCATACCTCCTGCGGTTACGTCCGGTCGGGTCAGATGTTGTAGATGCCGGTCTTGTAGCGGGCGAGGTTGGCCGGATCGGCGAACCACTGCGCGGTCCGCGCGAGCCCTTCCTCCAACGTGTGGCCCGGCCGCCAGCCGGTCGCCGCCGTCAGCCGGGTCGCGTCGGCGACGAGCCGCATCACCTCGGAGGCGGCGGGGCGCAGGCGTTCGGCGTCCTCGCGGACGTCGAGGGGGGCGTCCATGACCTTGCCGATCAGCGCGACCAGGTCGCCGACGGAGATCTCGCCGCCGGTCCCGGCGTTGAAGGTGCGGCCGACGACCTGCTCGGCCGGGGCGGTGCCCACCGCGAGGAAGGCCTGCGCGGTGTCCTCGACGAAGGTGAAGTCCCGGGTGGGACGCAGGTCGCCGAGGGTGATGGTGCGCTGCCCGGCCGCCACCTGGCCGACGACGGTGGGGATCACCGCCCGCATCGACTGACGCGGGCCGAAGGTGTTGAACGGCCGCAGCGTCACCACGGGGGTGCCGAAACTGGCGTGGTAGCTGTCGGCCAGCCGGTCGCCCCCCGCCTTCGAAGCTGCGTACGGGGACTGGGTGTTGATGGGGTGGTCCTCGGTGATCGGGACGGTCTGCGCGGTGCCGTACGTCTCGCTGGTCGAGGTGTGCACCAGACGCGGTGTGCCCAGCGCGCGCACCGCCTCCAGCACGTTGAGCGTGCCGGTGACATTGGTGTCCACGTAGCTGTGCGGGGCCTGGTAGGAGTACGGGATCGCGATGAGCGCGGCCAGGTGGTACGCGCAGTCGGCGCCGTCGAGCAGTCCGCGTACCGAGCCGGGATCTCGTACGTCGCCGAGGACGATCTCCACATGGTCGAGGACGTCGGCGGGGAGGGTCTCCAGCCAGCCGTAGGAGGAGAACGAGTTGTACTGGGCCATGGCCCTGACGCGGTGGCCGGAGGCCACGAGCGCCTCGGTGAGGTGCGAGCCGATGAATCCTTCGGCTCCGGTGACGGCGGCGAGCGGTGCGGAGGTCAACTCTGGTTCCTTTCGTCGGTGGGAAGGGCAACGTGCCGCTCCGGTGGGTGCGGCGGATGAGGACGGGCGAGGTCAGGCGTGCGGGGACGGCCTGCCGAGCAGGCGGATCGCGCAGGCCGCCAGACAGACCGCGGCGACACCGCAGGCTGTCGGCAACACGGCCGGGCCAGGTGGCGGTCGGAGCCAGGTGACCGCTCCGGCGGCACCGGCGGCCGCCAGGCAGAGCACGGCCGGTGGCCAGGCCACCCCGAACGCCTGCAGGAGCAGCGCGGTCCACAGGACCGCCGCGAGCAGCAGCAGAGCGGCGGGGCCGGCTCCGGTGAGCAGCGCCGGAGGCAGCAACAGCAGCAGGTAGCCGGTCAGGCAGAGACCGAGGACGCCGGCCGAGCGGAGCACGAACGCCCGGGGCGTCCGGCTGACCCGCAGGGCGGCGACGGACCAGCCCCGGTAGCGGTACAGCAGCCACTCGGCCGGGCCCATGCTCAGCGTCAGGGCGATCACCGCGTACGGGTGCCGTCGGCCTTCCAGCATGACCAGCACCGCCGCGGCCAGCCCGAACAGGCCGTACGGGAGGGACGAGAGCAGGCGGGGGCGCGGACCGCCGGCGGCGGGAGTCGCGAGGCCCGCCCACAGGACGCGGGCGGTGGCGGCGAGTGTGGCCAGCAGCGCCAGCAGGGGCAGCCCCCACCGCAGGACCGGGCCCGGTTCCCACCACGGCAGCAGCGCGGAGCCCGCGATCAGCGGGCTGAGCGCGGCCAGCAGCAGCCGTTCCCGGGCCAGCACCAGCAGCACACCGGCCGCCGCCAGGTACAGCGACTGTCCGGCCGCCACCACGAGGACCGTACCGCCGCCTCGGGCGGGCAGTACGGCGAGTCCGGTGGCCACCGCCGCGCCCAGCAGGGACCCGGTCAGCAGGGTGGCGGACGCTTCCCGACGGCCCGTCACCAGCCGCAGGTGCGCGCGGTGGCCCAGGGCCTGCCCCCACGCCCAGGAGGCGATGCCCGCCACGATCAGGACAGGGGCGTACCGCGCGACCGGCCACAGCGGGGCGGTGAGCAGGTAGGCCAGTGCGGGCAGGGCGAACAGCAGGCCCCGCAGCAGGCAGCGGACCGTGTCGGGCCGCCACGGGTCGGGCGCCGCGGGCGGCTCGGGGAACGTCCGGGGCACCCGCGCGTACAGCGCGGCCGCCAGGGAGAACAGGTTCGGATGGCCGTAGCGCTCGTTGATGACGGACGCGGAGAGGCCGTCCGCCTCCAGCAGCGCGGCCACCTCGTAGGGGTGGACGGCCGGGCCGATACGGTCGGCGAGTTCGGCGGCGAGCGCGCTGACCGCCTCCTCGTCGGGACCCTGCTGCGGCACGCGGATCGCGAGCGTCCTGTCGTCCGCTCTGCCGTCCGCCCTCTCGTCCGTCGTGTCGTCCAGGGCCCAGCGGGGACGGCGGCGCCGGGGCCGGGCCAGCCGCAGCGCCAGTGTGTCCTGTTCGGCGCCGCCGGGTTCGAGGGACATCGGCCCACTCATACGGCGAAGCTCCCCGTACCGGTGACCGCCGGGGCGGGCAGGACGATCCGGGCGGTCGACTCCTGCGGACCGGTGGCGAGTTCGTGGTAGATGGCGCGGAACGTGTCGATGGTCTTCCGGAGCGTGAACTGCTCGATCACGCGCAGCCGCGCCGCCTCGCCCATGGCCCGGCGCCGGGCGAAGTCACCGAGCAGTTCCAGCGCGGCGGCGGCCATCGCCTCCGGGTCGCGCGGCGGCACCACGAGGCCGGTGTCGCCGACGGCCTCCCGCACACCGCCCACGTCGGTGGAGACGGTCGCCCGCCCGCACGACATGGCCTCGATCAGCGTGAACGGGAAGCCCTCGCTGATGCTGGACAGCATCACGACGTTGCCGGCCGCGTAGGCGTCCTTGATGTCGTCGACACGCCCCTCGAACGTCACGGCGTCGGCGTGGCCCAGCTCGGCGGCCAGCGCCTCGCAGCGCTCCCGGTAGGCCTCCCCGCCCCGGGGCGTCCCGCCGAACATCCGCAACCGCGCCTCGGGCAGCCGGCCGCGGACGAGGGCGAAGGCACGGACCAGGGTCTCCAGATCCTTGATCGGGTCGACCCGCCCGGCCCAGCTGAGGGTGGGCGTCTGCGGCTCGGGGCCGGCCGGGGGGAACACGGCGGGGTCGACGCCGTTGTAGACCGTGCGGATCGAGGCCGGGTCGGCGCCGCCCTGCTCCTCCCACAGCCGGTTGTAGCGGTTGCCGGGGGTGATCAGTGCCGCCCGGCGGTAGCTCTCCTCCGCCAGCAGCCGGAAGAAGCCCAGGATCACGGCCTTGACCGGCCAGCGGTAGGGGGCGGTGCGATAGCCGAGGTAGCGCTCGCGCAGGTACACGCCGTGCTCGGTCAGCAGCAGGGGAACACCGTGCCGTTCGAGGGCCGCGAGCCCCGGCAGTACGGCGACCCCGCCGCTGACGGCGTGCGCGACACCGTCCTTCGGCGGTGGCGCGGCCAGCGGGCGCAGGGCGTGTTCGAGAAGGCCGGTCGCCGTGAGCGCGTCGTGCAGCGTCGGCCCCGCCTCGCGCACGGCCAGCCCCGGCCGCCGCCATACGGCGGTCAGGACCGCGACGGCGGTGTCGCCGCGCAGGAAAGGGCTGAGCACCCCGTCCGCCGCCGCGTGCGCCAAGGTGTACAGGGCGGGTGCGAACCCGTGCTCGGCGCCCGGGTCGAGCAGCGCGGTGAGGAAGCGCTCGTAGGCGTCCGAGAGCCGCCTGCGGGCGCGGCCGCGGGGCGGGCCGCCCGCCGGGGCGTCGCCCCACATGGGTACGGACAGGACGCCGGCGACATGGTCCGGCAGATCCCAGACGACCTGCTCACGGCCGGTGCCGGTGACGGCGATGACGTCGAAGTCGATGTCCGGCATGCCGGTGACGAGTTGGTCGCACCAGACGCTCACACCGCCGTGACTGTGCGGGTAGGTGCCTTCGGTGAGGAGGGTGACGCGGGTCGCGCCGGAGTGCCGCCCGCTGGGGTGAACGTGCATCGATGTGCTCCACGGCCGAGGTGTGGGTGGTCGTGCCGTCCCGGCCGCCGACGGGCGGCCGGGCCTCACTGCCGGTGGTCCGGTCAGCTCCCCGCGCCGGGGGTAAGAGGTTCGGCGACGCCCTCGGGCACGCGGGTGTCCGGTGCCGATTCGCCGGCCGGTGCGGAGCCGCCCGGGTCGGGGGCCGTGGAAGTGGTGGCGGACGCGGGCAGGGTGAGGGTGAGCGGCGCGTCCGCGGAGGCGGTCCATCCGGATCGGTCGCCCGCGTAGGCCTCACCGAAGGCGGAGCCGGCCCGCGTGGTGCCCTCGGGCATCGTGGCGGGGACGGCCACGCCCTCCGGGCCCTCGACGGTGACGGTGGTGCCGATCCGGTAGGCGGTGACCTGTCCGTCCCGTACGGCGGTGCGCCAGGCGGCGCGGCGCTGGAGTTCGGTTCCGATGTCCGCCATCCGCAGGTTCACCAGCGGGGTGTTCTGCGTGAAGAGCGTGTCGTAGGTGTCGAGCACGCCGTCGAGGACCGGGTAGGCGATGCGGTCCTCGGCGAGGTTCGACTGGTGGATGAAGTGCGGCTTGGGGTCGTTGGCGAGGACGTGGCCGAGGGCGATCTGCCGTTCCAGCGGCACGATGTGCTCGGCGTAGCCGGTGGCGAGGTCGAGCGGGGCGGGCAGGCAAGTGGTGGTGGCCGGGTTGTCCTCGCAGATGCCGCTGCCGCCCTGTGCGCGGCTGGTGTAGATCCAGTTGTACTCGTCGACCTGCTCGGCCGCCCGGCCCGCGTTGTAGAAGACGTTCATCGGGTAGCGGGGAACGGTGGTGGCGGCCCCGACCCGCCGCTGCTCTGGCTCGCGGGAGTTGTCCGAGGCCAGCCAGTCGATGCCGTTGTCGGCCAGGGCGGGCGCGAGGTTGGGGTTGTCCGCCGCCTGCTGCGGCAGGACCCGCAGTCCGGAGTGCTCACCGGTGACCAACTCGTCGTCGTCCAAGGGCAGTCCGGCGAGCCGCCCCCACGCGCGGTTGCCGGCGATCTCGTCGGAGACGTCGTTGCGACTGACCCACTTGATGGATCCGTCGGTGTTGGTGGCGCACCGCCACGGGACCACGCCGGTGTCCTGCCGGCAGCCGAGGAAGGCGTGTGTGTAGGTGTGGTTGATCCAGCGGAACTCGCCGCGTTCGGTGAGGAGCCTGTCGGCCAGCGGGTCGGCGCCGTCGTTGTCCTCGCGGTGGTCGACGCTGCCGGCGCCGTTGTACGCGAAGTCGAGGGTGAAGCCGCGCTCGCGCTGCCAGGCGACGGCGTGGTCGACGTCCGCGGGGACCATGCGGATCGGGTCGGGCGTGGCGTTCGGGTCCGTGCAGTCCACGTCGCCGGGCGTGCAGTTGAGCGTGGAGTTCCAGCGGTCGTCCGCCGCGAAGACGTCGTCGACGTGCACGGCGAAGTAGTTCCGGGAGGCGCCCAGGTGGACCCCGTCGGTCATCCACGCGACGATGCCGCGGGCGAGCAGCCGGAACTGCTGCTGGTACTGGTTGTAGACGAAGGTCACGACGAGTTCGCGCCGCCCGTCGTGCCGGTACTCGCCCACCAGCGAGCCGCGCTTGCTGCTTCCCGGGATGGTCGCCTCGACGTACGGGGTGAAGTCGGCGCCGGCCGCCGGCGTGGACAGGTAGGCGTAACTCTCACCCACGGTCGGCGAGTTGTCCTCGAACGGCACGCCCCCGTCGAGGTAGCCGAACGGCCCCGACCGGCCGGCGTCGGTGACCTGCGCGCGCACCCCGTCGACGCTGCCGGAGTAGCCGCCGAACACCGGGTACTGGAGGCCCGCTTCGGGGCGCGCGTACGTGTACGCGTCGACCTGCGGGATGTCGTAGGTCCGCTCGTAGGCCGCGAGCGCGGCCATCTCCGGGGAGTTCGCCGGGAACGGGTTGTCGTTGGGCAGCACCACTGCCTGGTACTTGGCGCGGTCCCGGCCGTCCACGGCGTCGGCGAGGTAGGCCGCGTCGATCACGGGCCGGTCGGTGCGCGTGAGATCGATCTCCGTGTACGGCGTTCCGGACGCGTCCAGTTCGGCCGCGATGGCGTCGGTGGCCGGGCCGCCGTCGCTCACGACGAGCACCCGCAGATCGACGCGGGCGTCCGCGGCGTCGGCCGGTGCGGCCATGGCCGGCACACAGAGGGCGGCTATCAGCGCGCCCGTCGTCAGCAGCGTGGTGCGAAAAGTCCGCTTCATGCGGTGCTGTCCCCTCCCAGGGCAGGGGTGAGTACTGCTCCGCGAAGCGGACGCACCCCCTTGCGTGCCGCCGGCTTCCCCCTCAGAGACCGGTCGTTCACGCTTCCGTCGCGTCAAATGGTGGGGCACCTGTGAAGCTTTTGTGGTTCCGCTGCGAAACCTGACGGAAAAAAGCAGGTGGACGACAGACACCGGCTCGGCTCGGCTCGGGGATCCGCCGCCCCGTCACACGCGTCGGCGGACCGCGCCTTGGGGGCCGACTTCCCAGGTGGGAGGGCGAATGCAAGCCACCGGCGGCCCCTGGGGGGCCGCCGGTGGGGCTGTCATCGGCAGGGAAGTGTCCGCCGGACGACCATGGACCGGTTTCTGGTCACCGCGCCCTGCCCGGCATGGGCGTCAGGCGCAGAGGACGCGCGTCTCGGGCGTGTGGACCGGGCCGCCGCTGAGGCTCGTGGTGTCGCTGAACTCGGCGTAGAAGTACGAGTAGAAGCCGATGTTCCCGTTGCAGCCGGAGTCCGGGGCGACCTGCAGCGTCAGCGTCACGGTACGGCTCTGGCCGGGCGGGATGGTGGCGCCGTAGTTGGCGCCCAGGTTGGCGGGGCCGGTGCCGGAACAGGAACTGGTGCCGCTCGGCGCGGTGAGGGTGCAGCCGGTGAAGGAGTACTTCAGGTCCGGACGCTGGGTGGTCAGCCAGGTGGGGTCGATCGTCTGGTGGACGAACCAGATGTCGTACGTCTTGTTGTTCGTGAGCGTCATCGACACGTTCACGGTGCCGCCCGGCGTGGTGGTGGCGGCATCGGTGGTGAACGACAGCTCGGCGGGGGCCGGGTCGGCGCTCGCGGCGGGGGCCAGGCCGAACACGGCGAGGACAAGGGCGAGGACGGTGGTGAGACCCAGGCGTCTCGTCAAAGGTGATCGCATGGCCAGGGAGGCTAGGCACGGAGGCGACCCGGCGTCTGCCCCCGCACGGCGACCGTGATCGAGGGACGACCGAAAGTGTGCTTCACGTGAATGTGGTGCGGGGGAAGTGTGACGAGGGGACGCGGGTCGTATACGCGCACTCCGCGGTAGGTGCGGGGAGGGCCGGGAACCGGGAGGGCGGGCGGAGGTGCGCCGGCGTGGCGGTGGCGCTATTGGCGCGTACCGATCGCGTCGGCGGGTCCGGAGGGCGGGACGCGGCTGGTGCACGCCGGTTGATCTCGGTCAGTTGTGCGGTTTCCGGCCTTGCCGCTGGTGCCGCTCAACCAGCCCGGGCGATGAGCAGGGCCACGTCGTCGTGGTCCCCTCCGGCTCGCAGAATGCGCAGGAGCTGGTCGCAGGTGGTGTCCAGCGGGCGGGTGGGGTCGTCCAGGACGGCGAGGAGCACGGCCAGGCAGGCGTCGATCGGCTGGTCACGCCGCTCGACGAGGCCGTCGGTGTAGAGGACGAGCTGGTCACCCGGCCCGAAGTCGAAGGATGTGGAGTCGAAGCGAATGCCGCAGCCGCCCAGGGGCGCGCCGGTGGGCAGGTCGAGGAGCTCGCAGGCGCCGTCCGCGTGCAGGAGTGCGGGTGGCAGATGCCCGGCGAGGGAGACGTGGCATTGCGCCGTGCCGGGGTCGAAGACGGCATAGACGCAGGTCGCGAGGGTTTCGAGATCGTCGGTGATGTGGTCGAGGTGATGCAGGACCTGGTCGGGCGGCAGATCGAGGTCGGCCAGGGTCCTCGTGGCGGTGCGTAGCTGTCCCATGGCCGCCGCGGCCGTGACGCCGCTGCCCATGACGTCGCCGACGACCAGTGCGGTCTTGTCCCCGGCCAGGGGAATGACGTCGAACCAGTCGCCGCCGATCTCGACGGTGGCCTGCGCGGGACGGTAGCGGTAGGCGACGTCGAGACCGGGGCGCTGCGGAGGGGGGTGCGGCAGGAGGCTGCGCTGGAGGGTGAGGGCGGTGCGGCGTTGCTCCTCGACGGCGCGGTGCCGGTCGGTGACGTCCACGCTGGAGGTGGCCACCCCCAGTACCGTCCCGTTGGGGGCTTCCAGCCGGTAGAACGAGACCGACCAGGCGTGATCGTTGTCCGGGTCGGCCGCCGTACGGCCCACGGTGTACTGGTCCAGGATCGGAATCCCGGTGGCCAGCACCGCGCGCATGGACCCCTCGAAGGACTGGTCCAGGAAGGGCAGCACCTCGCTGACGTGCCGACCGACATGCTGCGTGGCCGGCACGCCGTTCATCCGTTCCTCCGCGGGATTGACGGAAATGTACCGGAGGTCGGTGTCCAGCATGGCCAGTCCGATGGGCGACTGGGACACCAGCTGGTCGGACAAGGAGAGGTTGCGCTCCACCTGTTCCAGCGTCGCCTGGTCCGCGGCCAGCCCCAGCGCGTAGTAGTCACGCCGCTCGTCCAGCAGCCGCATGTTGCGGAACTCCACGAGGCGCCTGCTGCCGTCCTTGTGCCGGATGGGGAAGACCCCGGCCCAGCTCTCGCCGTCGTCCATGACCTGGGCGAACAGCCCCAGCACTGTCTCCAGGTCCTCCTCGTCGATCAGCAGCTGGCCGGCGTACCGCCCCAAGGCCTCCTCGGCGCTGTAGCCGAAGAGGGTCTCGGCCTGGGGGCTCCAGAGATCGATCCTGCCGTGGGAATCCAGAAGGACGGCGGCCACGTTCAGCACGTCCAGCAGGCCACCCGTCCCGGCCGCAACCACACCCGACGTGCCGGGACGACCCCGGAGGGGTTCGGTTGCACCCATACCCCAGGCTCCTTTCGGCCTCCGATCGGCCTGCCGGACCGGACCACGGGCCGACTCCCCCCACTACGGCCACTCCATCGTCCCTCGCCGCCACCAGGGAGCGCACGCCAGCCGTGCGCTCCGGGGGCGAGGCGATGGCCGTGCCTCACGGCAGGGGGCGCCGCGCCGGAAGGTGCAGGTGCCGTCTGCGCCGCAGGAGGCCTGACGGGCGACCACCGTCCACGTGCGAGGTGCCGTAGGGGTTGCCGTCCACGAACTTGATCGGGTCGGTGAAGCCGGGGGGACCACGACGCCTCCGAAGTGGTGGACGGGCGTGCCGAGCGCCTGAAGTGTCGTCTTCTGACCGGCGTGCGGCGTGGCGGAGGACGTGAAGCCGCGGAGCCGGCCGAGGTAACCGGATCCGCGCCGCGGAGGCCGTGCGGGCGCTGTCGTCACGGAACCGGAGCCACACCCCGATGACCCGGGCAGTGCAGGCACCGCTGCGTGAAAATGGGTAGTGCCCGCCGCCCGAAATGAGCGCGGCCGCCTCAGGCGGCGGCGCACCCCGCCCCCTCCCCGCCTCAGGACGACGCTCATGCAGACGTTCCTGCCCGATCCGGACTTCCGGCGCTCCGCGCTGCTGCTCGACCGTCGCCGCCTGGGTAAGCAGCGGGTCGAGGCGCTCCAGGTGCTGCGGGGCCTGACCGTTCCGGGGTACGGCTGGCGCAGGCACCCGGCCGTGCGCATGTGGAACGGGTACGAGGAGGCGCTGGTCCGGTACGGGCTGGAGGTCTGCCGGGTGTGGCGCGAGCAGGGGCACCAGGACAGCTGTGCCGCCTCGCTGGTCGCCGGATTCGGCGCGGAGCGTCCGGGCGCCCAGGTGCGCGACCAGTCCGCTCTCGCGGCCGCCGGGGAACTCCCGCCCTGGCTGGGCGACGCCGCCTTTCACCTCAGTCACCGCTCCGCGCTCGTGCGCAAGGACCCGGCGTCGTACGCGGACGCGTTCCCCGGCGTACCGGACGATCTGCCCTACGTGTGGCCACAGTCCGACCGGTAGGGCGGTGACGCGGCGGCCGGCGGACCGTGGGCCGGCGAGCGCTCAGCGTGCGGTCGAGACGGCCGCTGCCCGGTCGGTGGGTTTCCGGGCGGCGGCGACACCGATCTCGTCGAGTTCCATGGCGCGGAGGTCGGAGGCGAAGTGCGATCGCGCCCATCGCGATCAGCGTCGTGAGGATCACGAAGCCGATCACCATCCACCGGCACTCGCAGTACAGCGCGGGCAGCGGTGCGCAGACCATGGCGTGCCCGAGGACCAGCGCGAGGACGGGCCAGGTGGTGACGACGATCAGCGCGCCACCCACGAGGAAGGTCCGCCGCCCCTGAACGCGAAGCAGCCCCGGTCGGCGAGGCCACCGGCCGGGGCTGTACACAGACGTGGTCGTGAAGGGCGGTCGCCTCCGCGGCGAATGCTCCGCGAGGCTTCAGCCGAACGATCTTCCTCGCGGGCGATGGGTGAGGCACGGGGCCACTGTTCCCTTCACCACCACAATCCCTTCAACCACCTGGCGTCGACGGATGTTCCCAGGGCCCGTCCGGTCGCCCCTGCCGCCTCGTTCGAGGCCTGTCCGAACCACGACCGCGGGCCGCGCTTGACTTCGAGGGCACTCGAATTCGTAGCGTGCGGTCATGAGCGACAGCACAACACCCCAGCACGAGCTCGGCTCGGGTTTCGGCGCCAGGAGCACCGCCGACGACGTCCTCGCGGACATCGACCTCACGGGCCGGCTCGCCCTGGTGACCGGCGGCTACTCGGGCATCGGCGTCGAGACCACGCGCGCGCTGGCGAAGGCCGGCGCCCGGGTCGTCGTCCCGGCCCGCCGGGTCGGCGCGGCGCGGGAGAACCTGGCCGGGATCGACGGTGTCGAGGTGGACGAACTGGACCTCGCCGACCTGGACAGCGTGCGCGCCTTCGCCGAGCGGTTCCTCGCCTCGGGCCGGACCCTGGACGTCGTCATCGACAGCGCGGCGGTCATGGCCTGCCCCGAGACCCGGGTGGGGCCGGGCTGGGAGGCCCAGTTCGCCACCAACCACCTGGGCCACTTCGCCCTCGTCAACCGCCTCTGGCCGGCGATCGAGCCGGGCGGCGCCCGCGTCGTCGCGGTCTCCTCGGCCGGTCACCACCGCTCGCCCGTCCGCTGGGACGACGTCCACTGGCGGCACGACTACGACAAGTGGGAGGCGTACGGCCAGGCGAAGACGGCGAACGCGCTGTTCGCCGTGCATCTCGACCGGCTCGGCCGGGATCGGGGCGTGCGGGCCTTCTCGCTGCACCCCGGTGGCATCCTCACCCCGCTCCAGCGGCATCTGCCGAAGCAGGAGATGGTCGAGCGGGGCTGGATCGACGACGACGGCAAGCCGCTGCACCCCGAGGCGTTCAAGACTCCGCAGCAGGGCGCGGCCACGCAGGTGTGGGCGGCGACCTCCCCCCAGCTGAACGGCATGGGCGGCGTCTACCTGGAGGACTGCGACATCGCCGAGCCCGCCCCGGCGGACGGCTCCCGGGTGGGGGTCAAGGAGTGGGCCGCGGACCCTGAGCAGGCCGCCCGCCTGTGGGCGCTGTCCGCCGAGCTGACCGGCGTGGACGCGTTCGCGGCCTGAGGCGGCCGCCGTCGCAGGTGCGGCGCGGCGACGGCGGCCGCCCTGCCGTCGCGGACCGCGATGCCGCCGAACGGGCGTGCCCGGGCTGCGGGCAGCGCGGCATCGAGGTCTTCTGGAGGTAGGACTGCCCGGTCGGCGGTGTCGAGGACGCGCGGCCACCGCGTGCGTGACGAGTCACCGTCGGGGGCACACGAGACGCAGGTGTGACGCCGCTTCCGTGAGCACCACCTCGGGAACGCGTTCAGCCACAGGAGGCCGACGAGTCGTGAACGAGGAGGTCCCGGGCATGACGGACGACAGCACCGCCCGCACGGCGGGGACAGGCGAGGGTGCGACTCACGGCGGCCGGATGTCCGGTCCGCAGGCCGATGTGGTGGGGGCGGCCGGGTACACCGATCATCCACCGCGCGTGGGCTTCTTCACCGACAGTTCCGTGTGCATCGGCTGCAAGGCCTGCGAGGTGGCGTGCAAGGAGTGGAACGCCATCCCGGAGGACGGCCTGGAACTGACCGGCATGTCCTACGACAACACCCAGGGGCTCGGCGCCAGCACCTGGCGGCACGTGGCCTTCATCGAGCAGCGCAAGCCGCTGGGCGGGCAGGAACCGGGCATCGGCCACGAGGACGTCGACGTCTTCACAGCCGCCGGGAACCTGGGCGTCTCCCCCTCCCCCGTCTCTTCTGTCGGACCCGACGGGCGTACCGAACTGCGCTGGCTGATGTCCTCCGACGTCTGCAAGCACTGCACGCACGCGGCCTGCCTCGACGTGTGCCCGACCGGGTCGCTGTTCCGCACCGAGTTCGGCACGGTGGTCGTCCAGGAGGACATCTGCAACGGCTGCGGCTACTGCATTCCGGCCTGCCCGTACGGCGTCATCGACCAGCGCCCCGACGACGGCCGCGCCTGGAAGTGCACCATGTGCTACGACCGCCTCGGTGTCGGCATGGAACCGGCCTGCGCGAAGGCGTGCCCCACCGACTCCATCCAGTTCGGCCCCCTGGAGGAACTGCGGGAGCGGGCGGCGGCCCGGGTCACGCAGCTGCACGCGGCCGGCGTCACGGACGCGCGCCTGTACGGCGAGGACCCGCGGGACGGCGTCGGAGGCGACGGCGCGTTCTTCCTGCTGTTGGACGAACCGGAGGTCTACGGGCTGCCGCCCGACCCCGTCGTCACCACCCGGGATCTGCCCGCCATGTGGCGGCACGCCGGGGCGGCCGCGGCGTCGCTCGCCGCGCTGGCCGTCGCCAGTTTCGCCAGGAGGCCGCGATGAGCCGTTTCCTCAGGAGGCCGATGAGCGGGTCCGACGTCACCCGGAACGGGATGGAAGGCGCACGCCCGGGACGCGACGCCCTCACCGGGGCCCAGGCCGGGCGGCGGCGCCGTAGGCGTGGCGAGCAGGCGATGGTGCCCGACGCGAAGTTCTCCTCGTACTACGGCAAACCGATCCTGAACAAGCCGACGTGGAAGCCGCTGGACATCGCGGGCTACCTCTACCTCGGCGGACTCGCCGGGGCGTCCTCGCTGCTGGCCGCCGGTGGCCAGGCCACGGGCCGCCCGGGGCTGGCCCGTGCGGCGAAACTGGGCGCGTCCGGAGCGATCTCGCTGTCCCTGGCGGCGCTCGTGCACGACCTGGGGCGTCCCGCCCGGTTCCTCCACATGCTCCGCGTCTTCAAGCCCACCTCGCCCATGAACCTGGGTTCGTGGCTGCTGGCGGGCTACGCACCGCTCACGTTCGCCGCCGCAGCCACCGATGTCGCCGGCCGCTACCGGATCGTCGGGGCCGCCGCCACGGGCGGCGCGGCGGCGCTCGGCCCGGCCGTCGCCACGTACACCGCTGTGCTGTTGTCCGACACGGCGGTGCCGTCGTGGCACGAGGGTCACCGCGAGATGCCGTTCGTCTTCGCGGGTTCGGCCGCCACCGCCGCCGCCGGGCTCGCCCTGGTCTGCGCGCCGTTCCGGGAGACCGGGCCCGCGCGCCGGCTGGCGGTGCTCGGCGCGGGGCTGGAACTGGGTGCCTTCCGGCTGATGAAGCGGCGCATGGGACTGGCCGCCGAGCCGTACGAACAGGGAAAGCAGCACTGGCAGTTGCGTGCGGCGGAGGTGCTCACGGCGGGCGGTGCGGCGCTGGCGGCGTACGCGGACAGCCGGGGCCGGGCGAGCGGGCGGGCCCGGCTGCCGGCCATGGTGGCGGGGGCGGCTCTGCTGGCCGGTTCGGCAGCTCTGCGGTCCGGTGTGTTCCACGCCGGCGTGGCCTCTGCGGAGGACCCGAAGTACACCGTCGTACCGCAGCGGGAGCGGCTGGAGGCGCGGGCACGGTCCGACGGCCACTGACCGCGGCTCGAGGGCCCCCGTTTCGGCGTGGGGCTCCCGGGTACTCCGCCCCCTGCCGCGGATGCCGTGCCCGCCCGCCTGCGGGAAAATCGGCAGCAGAGGGCGCGAAGGACGAAGCGGCAGAGGGCGTGCGAGAGAGGAGGGCGGACGACATGGGCGTGCGCACATGGATCGACTCCTGGCCGGTCTACCGCCAGCTCAAGGGGACGGACCCCCTGGGCCGCGGGGCCGCCGCCAAGAGCGGCACCAGCGCCCGGCTCACACCCCGGGTGGCGTCGGCGGACCGCGTGGTGAAGTCGATCTGCCCGTACTGCGCCGTGGGCTGCGGGCAGAACGTGTACGTCCAGGACGGGCGGGTCACGCAGATCGAGGGCGACCCCGACTCCCCCATCTCCCGCGGGCGCCTGTGTCCCAAGGGCTCGGCCAGCCTCCAGCTGACCACCGGAAGCGCCCGCGAGCACCACGTCCTCTACCGGCGTCCGCACGGCACCGCGTGGGAACGCCTCGACCTCGACACGGCCATGGACATGATCGCGGACCGGGTCATCGAGGCCCGCCGGGCAGGCTGGCAGTGGGAGGTCGACGAGACCCGCACCCGGCGCACGCTCGGCATCGCCAGCCTGGGCGGGGCCACGCTGGACAACGAGGAGAACTACCTCATCAAGAAGTTGTTCACCGCCCTGGGAGCTGTCCAGATCGAGAACCAGGCGCGCATTTGACACTCCTCCACCGTTCCCAGTCTGGGAACCTCGTTCGGCCGCGGCGGCGCGACCACCTTCCAGCAGGACCTGCAGAACTCCGACTGCATCGTCATCCAGGGCTCGAACATGGCCGAGTGCCATCCGGTCGGGTTCCAGTGGGTGATGGAGGCGAAGGCCCGGGGCGCGAAGGTGATCCACGTCGACCCGCGCTTCACCCGGACCAGCGCGCTGGCCGACGTCCACGTGCCGCTGCGCGCGGGCTCGGACATCGCCTTCCTCGGCGGGATCATCAAATACGTCCTGGACAACGACAAGTACTTCCATGACTACGTGGTGGCCTACACCAACGGCCCCGTCGTCCTGCGCGAGGACTTCCGCGACACCGAGGACCTCGACGGTGTCTTCTCCGGCCTCGACCCCGAGACCCGCAGCTACGACAACAGCAGCTGGCAGTACGCCGGTGCGGAGTTCCAGGCGGCCTCGGGCGAGCGGGACCAGGAGTTCGCCGAGCGCACCGGCGACAGCAGCGCGGTGACGGAGGCGGCGCGCGGCGAGGCCCACGGCTCGGGCGGCGCCGACGTGGGCGAGGGCGCACCCGAACGCGACGAGACGCTCACCCATCCGCGCTGCGTCTTCCAGGTCCTCAAGCGTCACTACGCCCGCTACACCCCCGAGATGGTCGAGGCGATCTGCGGCGTCCCACAGCACCTGTTCCGCCAGGTGTGCGAGCTGGTCACCGAGAACTCCGGACGGGACCGCACCACCGCCTTCGCCTACGCGGTCGGCTGGACGCAGCACACCGTGGGCGTCCAGTACATCCGCGGGGCCGCCGTGCTGCAGAGCCTGCTGGGCAACATCGGCCGGCCCGGCGGTGGCATCCTCGCCCTGCGCGGGCACGCCTCCATCCAGGGGTCGACGGACATCCCGACGCTGTTCAACCTGCTGCCCGGCTACATCCCGATGCCGCACGCCCACCACCAGCAGGACCTGGACACCTTCGTGCGGGCCGACGCGGCCCGTAAGGGCTACTGGGGCAACATGCGGTCGTATCTGGTCAGCCTGCTCAAGGCGTACTGGGGTGAGGCCGCGACCGCCGACAACGACTTCTGCTTCGACTACCTGCCGCGCCTGACCGGCTCCCACTCCACCTACGAGACGGTCATGGCGCAGCTGGACGGCACCTGCAAGGGCTACTTCCTGATGGGCGAGAACCCCTCGGTGGGATCCGCCGACGGGAAGATGCAGCGCCTGGGCATGGCCAACCTGGACTGGCTCGTCGTACGGGACTTCTCCCTCATCGAGTCGGCCACCTGGTGGCAGGACGGCCCGGAGATCGAGACGGGTGAGCTGCGCACCGAGGACATCCGCACCGAGGTGTTCTTCCTGCCGGCCGCCGCGCACACCGAGAAGGACGGCACCTTCACCAACACCCAGCGCCTGCTGCAGTGGCACCACCAGGCCGTCGAACCGCCCGGCGAGGCGCGCAGCGACCTGTGGTTCACCTACCACCTCGGGCGGATCATCCGGCGGAAGCTCGCCGCCTCCACCGACGCCATGGACCGGCCCGTGCTGGACCTCACCTGGGACTACCCGACGAAGGGCGAGATCGCCGAGCCGGAAGCCGAGGCGGTCCTCGCCGAGATCAACGGCCATGACGCCGAGGGCAACCCGTTGGCCTCGTACGAGGAGCTGAGCGACGACGGCTCCACGGCCTGCGGCTGCTGGATCTACTGCGGTGTCTACGCCGACGGCGTCAACCAGGCCGCCCGCCGCAAGCCGGGTGAACAGCAGAACTGGGTGGCGAACGAGTGGGGCTGGGCCTGGCCCGCCAACCGGCGCATCCTGTACAACCGCGCCTCGGCCGATCCGGACGGCAGGCCGTGGAGCGAGCGCAAGGCACTGGTGTGGTGGGACGCGGAACGGGGCGAGTGGACCGGCCACGACGTCGCCGACTTCAAGAAGGACAAGTCCCCCGACCACCGGCCGCCGGACGACGCGACCGGGCCCGAGGCCCTCTCGGGCACCGACCCGTTCATCATGCAGGGCGACGGCAAGGCCTGGCTGTACGTACCGTCCGGCCTCACCGACGGCCCGTTGCCCGCGCACTACGAGCCGCAGGACTCGCCGTTCCCGAACCTGCTGTACGGCCGGCAGCGCAACCCGGTACGGCATCTGCTGCCGCCGCACCCGGACAACCGCTACCAGCCCAGCGGCGGTGAGCCCGGCTCGGACGTGTACCCGTTCGTGGCCACGACCTATCGGCTCACCGAACACCACACCGCGGGCGGCATGTCCCGCTGGCAGCCGTATCTGGCCGAGCTGCAGCCGGAGTTCTTCTGCGAGGTCTCCCCCGAACTGGCCGCCGAGCGCGGCCTGGAGCACACCGGCTGGGCGACGATCGTCAGCGCCCGGGGCGTGATCGAGGCACGCGTGCTGGTCACGGACCGGGTGCCGCCCCTGACCGTGCACGGGCGTCCCCTGCACCAGGTCGGCCTGCCCTACCACTGGGGTACGAGCGGCTACAGCACCGGGGACGCCGCCAACGAGTTGCTGCACATGGCCCTCGATCCGAACACCCACATCCAGGAGACCAAGGCGTTCGCCGTCGACATCCGGCCGGGGCGCCGGCCCAGGGGCCCGGCCGCCGTGCGGCTGGTGCGCGAGTACCGGGCCCGGGCCGGGATCGACGACCGGACGGGCACGGAGCTCTGACCGGCTCCGGACCTCGTCCGGCCTGTTCAGGTGCTCTGTTCAGGCGCTCAGCTCGTCCTCAGGTAAGGACGACCGAGTGTTCCCGGAGCGGGACGAGTTCTCCCACCACCGGGGCTCCGGGCACCTCCCCCGCGACCAGCAGCCCGCCCGAGGTCTGCGCGTCGGCCAGGAGCAGCCGGGTGTCGTCGTCCGCGTGCCCGAAGTCCGTGAACGGCGCGACCCACTCCAGGTTCCGCCGGGTGCCGCCGCTGACGTAGCCGTCCCGGGCCGCCTCCCACGCCCCGTCGAGGTACGGCACGGCCGCGGTGTCGACCACGGCGGTCACGCCCGACGCGCGGGCCAGCTTGTGCAGGTGACCGAGGAAGCCGAAGCCGGTGACGTCGGTGGCGCAGGTCGCGCCGCCCTCCAGGGCGGCGACAGACGCGTCGCGGTTGAGCGCCACCATCGTGGCCACCGCCTGCTCGAACCACTCGCCGGTGGCCTTGTGACGGTTGTTCAGCACGCCCAGCCCGAGGGGCTTGGTCAGCGACAGCGGCATGCCCGGCCGGCCCGCGTCGTTGCGCAGCAGGCGCGCCGGATCGGCCAGGCCGGTGACGGCCATGCCGTACTTGGGCTCGGGGTCGTCCACGCTGTGCCCGCCCCCCACATGGCAGCCGGCCTCGGTGGCGATGTCGAGCCCGCCGCGCAGCACCTCGCGGGCCAGGTCGAACGGCAGCACGTCGCGCGGCCACGCCAGGAGATTGACGGCGACGAGCGGACGGCCGCCCATCGCGTACACGTCGGAGAGCGCGTTGGCCGCGGCGATGCGTCCCCAGTCGTACGGGTCGTCCACGACGGGCGTGAAGAAGTCCGCCGTGGACACCACCGCCCGGGTCGAGGCACCGCCTTCGGCGGGCAGGGTGACGACGGCCGCGTCGTCCCCGGTGGCCAGCCCGACCAGGAGCGTGCCGTCGCTCGCGGTCGCCGGCCGGGTCAGCCCGCTGAGTACGTCCTCCAGCTCGCCGGGCGGGATCTTGCAGGCACAGCCGCCGCCGTGGGCGAACTGTGTGAGCCGCACGGGAGTTTCATGTGTGGTGGTCATGCCGGGTCCTCCGGGTCGTTGGTCTGGCCCTCCGGTAGCCTGGGCGGGCGATGGAGGCGTGTGGGTGCCTGGTGGCCCTCCCGGTCTTCAAAACCGAGGTGTCCGAGGATCTCGGGCAGGCGGGTTCGATTCCCGTCCGCCTCCGCTCTCCGCGTCCGCACGGCAACGCCGGCGCTGATCGTCCACGCGTTCCGTGTACCCCCGGGCGTCCAGGAACTCCAGCAGCGGTACGGCCACCCGGCGTGTGGTGTCGAGTGCTCGCCGGGCCTCGCTGAGGGTGAACGGCTGCGGCAGCCGGCGCAGTACGGCGGCCGCGCGGGCGTCGGCGTCCGGCAGCAGCACGATCCCGTCACCGACCCGCAGCAGCGCGCCCGCCGCGACCGCTGCCGCGAGGGTCTTGCGCGTGAGCCCCAGTTCGGCCAGCCGGCCCGCCTCCGGGGCGCGGAACGGGGTTCGCCCCAGCTCTCCCCGTAGGGCCTCGAAGGCCGCCTGGACCTGCGGCGGCAGCGTGGGCCCGGGGTCTCCGGGTGCGTACAACCGCCCCCGGCCGCCGCGCAGGTTCCCCGATGTCCCGGCGAGCGCGTCGACGAGGGACCGGTCCGGCAGGCCGAGCAGCCGGCGGGCCGCCTCGGTGGGCAGGCCGGGCTCCAGCGGGTGCTCGGCGGCATGGCGTTCGACCTCGGCCTCCAGGCGGTCCCGCAGTGCCGCCCAGTGTCCCGCGTCGGCCAGCCAGTCACCGACGACCGGCGCGGCGGGGGCGGGCACCCCCATCGCCGCGAGCTCGGAGCCACGGACGAGCCTTCGCCGCCGCAGCTCCGCCGCGCCGTCCGGCCGGCCGGTCATGTCCGCCAGTACGGCCGCCCTGGCCCGGGCGGCCCCGCGCCGGGTGAGCCGGGGCGGTCGTACGTCCAGGACGGTCGTCCCGCACGGCGGGCGCCGACCGCCCGGTTCGCGCAGCACGGCGCGGTCGCCCACCCGCAGGGGAAGCGCGCGGGTCAGGGTCAGCCTGGCCGTGTCCGGGCCGAACGGGCGGACGGTCACCGGCACCGCGGCGGCGCCGATGTGGAGGGTGAGCGTCCGGGGCAGGTCGTCGACCGGCGCTCCGCAGACCCGCACGTCGATCAGGTCGGTGAGCAGCCAGCGGTCCGGGGTCAGCAGCACCTGGCCGCGGTTCAGCACGCCCTCGGCTGCGCCGTGCACGTTGACCGCCACGCGCGCCACCCCGCTGACGGCGGAGACGTCCTCGTGCAGGCACTGCAGTGAGCGCACCCGGAGCGCGGTCGTGCCGTCCCCCGCCACCAGCCGGTCGCCGACGCGGAGGGTGCCCGCGCCCAGGGTGCCGGTGACGACCGTGCCGTGACCGCGCACGGTGAAGGCCCGGTCCAGCCACAGCCGTACGTCCGCGTCGGCGGACGGGACGGGCAGCGCGCGGCCCAACCGGACCAGCTCCTGCCGCAGTCGGTCCAATCCGGCGCCGGTCACCGCGCTCACGGCGACGGACGCCACCAGGCCGAGGGAGGTGGCGGCCATGCGTTCGACGGCGTCCGCGCGGACGGGCTCGGGGTCGGCCAGGTCGCTGCGGCTCACCGCGAGCACGGCGTGCCGTACTCCGAGGGCGTCCAGGATCTCCAGGTGCTCCTGCGACTGCGGCTGCCAGCCCTGGTCGGCGGCGACCACGAACAGCACGGCGGGCACGGGCCCGACGCCGGCCAGCATGGTGGCGACGAACCGTTCGTGTCCGGGTACGTCCACGAAGGCGATGGGTTCCCCGGTGGAGCCGCCCGAGCCGGCGGTGGCGCCCGTGTCGGCGGTGGCGCCCGTGTCGTCCGGGGTGAGCCGGGTCCACACGAACCCGAGGTCGAGCGTGAGCCCCCGGCGCCGCTCCTCCTCGAAGCGGTCGGGTTCCATCCCGGTCAGCGCCCGCACCAGGGCGGACTTGCCGTGGTCGACGTGCCCGGCGGTGGCCAGTACCCGCATGCCGGCTACCCTTCCGCGGCCGGTTCCGTGACCGACCGCACAGCCGCGGCCAGCCTCTCGTCGTCCTCCGGCGGCACCGCCCGCAGGTCGAGCAGACAGCGGCCGGCCTCCAGCCGCCCGACCACGGGGACCGGACCGGTCCGCAGTGCGGCCGCGTACCGTTCGGGCAGCGACAGTGCGGCGCTGGGCAGCGTCACCCCGGGCGCACCCCCACCGCCCACCGTCGCGGTGCTCGCGACGGCCCGGACGGCGATGCCGTCGGCGCCGAGGGCCGAGGCGAGCCGCTCGGCCCGGTCGACGAGGGCCGCCGGAGTGGCGCCCAGCGCGGCGGCTGTCGGCGTTTCCGGCCCGGTCAGCGTGGCCTCCAAGGCGGCCAGGGTCAGCTTGTCGACGCGCAACGCACGGGCGAGCGGATGCCGGGACACGCTCCGTACCAGCTCCTCGTCCCCGAGGAGCAGTCCGCACTGCGGTCCGCCGAGCAGTTTGTCGCCGCTCGCGGTGACGAGCGACGCCCCGGCCCGCAGCTGGGACTCTGCGTCGGGCTCGTCCGGCAGCAGGGGGTGCGGGCCGAGCAGTCCGGAGCCGATGTCGGCGATCACCGGGACGCCGAGATCCGTCAGTTGCCCGGCGTCGGCGGCTCGGGTGAACCCGGTGATGCGGAAGTTGGAGGGGTGCACCTTCAGCACGAAGGCCGTCTCCGGGCCGATCGCTGCGGCGTAGTCGGCGACGGTGGTGCGGTTGGTGGTGCCCACCTCGCGCAGCCGGGCTCCGGTGGACACCAGCAGGTCCGGCAGGCGGAAACCGTCCCCGATCTCCACCATCTCCCCCCGGCTGATGACGATCTCCCTGCCGGCGGCGAGCGCGGTCGCCACCAGGACGAGGGCGGCGGCCCCGTTGTTCACGACGTGCACGGCGGCGGCCGACGGCACCCGCTCGCGCAGCGCGGCAAGGGCCGTCCGGCCGCGGCGGGCGCGCACACCGGTGTGCAGGTCCAGTTCGACGTCCGTCGGTCCGGCGGCCTCCTGCACCGCCCGGCGGGCCGCCGCGGACAGCGACGCCCGGCCGAGGTTGGTGTGCAGCACCACGCCGGTCGCGTTGACGACCGGCCGCAGCCCGCCGGCCGTGGACGGCAGCAGGGCGACCGCCGTGTCCGCCACGTCCTCCGGCGCGACAAAGCCGTCCCGCGCCTGCGCCTGGGCCCGCCGGACGGCCGCCTTGACCGCGCCGGCCCCCAGCCGGCCGGCCGCCTCCGACAGGCGCGCGTCCCGCATCAGCGCGTCCGTACGGGGAATCCGCCGCCGCACGTCCGCCGTGTCACGACCCGGGCGTGAGCCGGCCGTGCCGGGCCCGGACACGCCGGTGTCGTTCGCGCTGCCGACTGGGGTAGCCGCCGCACGCTGGTCCACGCGGCCCCTCCCTCTCCGCTCGATCTCAGGGCTGCCGGGGGAGCGCCCATCGTCTCCCACTGCCCCGTGCCGGCGTCACGACACGCCCGGCCGTGGCTGCCGACACGGTCTACTGGACATTGTCACGCGCGAGCCAGCTCGGCGGCGCCGAACGAGACGTCGAAGCGGTCGCACCAGATGCTCACGCTGCTGTAGCCCGCCGGATCAACGTCCCGGGGAAGAGCGTAGTTCTGGCTTCCCTTGTTGCCCTTGAGCGCGCCGAGGCTGACGTACCTCCCGTCGTCGAAGACGCGCCACCCGGCCAGTCCCTGCTTCACCGGCGCGTCGGTCAGCCAGACGCGCAGGTCCGGCCCGCTGCTGGTCGCGAGGTTCTCCAGCCGCAGGACGTGCGATCCGTCCGCCAGCCGTACGAGCTTCGCCGTGCCGGACGTCTGGTGCTCGTGGCTGATCAGCTCCCCGCTCGCCAGCGTCCGCGGACCGGCGGCCGGTGAGGGCCGTCCGCGAGACCCTTCCGGGGGTGCTGCGGCAGAAGGCACGGAGGTCACGACCCCCGGCAGGGCCTCGTCGACGGTCGTGTCCTGCCAGAGCTTCCACGGCTGGAACCAGTACAGCCCGAAGCCGACTCCGCCGACCGCCACCACCAACACCGCGACGACCAACGGCCGGGTCAGTACCTTGCGCACGCGCACCATCTCCGCCTCATCTCCTGGGGTTCGCCTGTTGCCCTCCCATTCAACGGAAGCGGGCGGCCGTCCGTACCACGGAGCCGATGACGAAATGCTTACGCCGCACCCGTGCCGCGGCCGCTCAGCGGTGCTCGGGGTTGTCCGCCCCGGGTCGGCAGCCGGCGTCCCACTCCGAGCGCTGGTTGCCGTGGGCCGGGATGCCCCCGGCCCGTTTGAGCATCACCGCCAGGTGCATCAGGTTCCAGGTCATGAAGACGGTGTTGCGGTTGGTGAAGTCGTTCTCCGGGCCGCCGGAGCCGGGGTCCAGGTACGAGGGCCCGGGCCCCGCCGCGCCGATCCAGCCCGCGTCGGCCTGCGGCGGGATGGTGTACCCGAGGTGCTGGAGGCTGTAGAGGACGTTCATGGCGCAGTGCTTGACGCCGTCCTCGTTGCCGGTGATCAGACATCCGCCGACGCGTCCGTAGTAGGCGTACTGGCCCTGGGAGTTCAGCAGGCTGGAGCAGCTGTACAGCCGCTCGACGACCTTCTTGGTGACCGAGCTGTTGTCGCCCAGCCAGATGGGCCCGGCCAGCACGAGGATGTCGGCGGCCAGCACCTGCTCGTACAACGCCGGCCAGGCGTCGGTGGCGAAGCCGTGTTCGGTCATGTCCGGGTAGACGCCCGGCGCGATGTCGTGGTCGACCGCGCGGACGAGTCCCGTGGTCACCCCCACCGAGTCCATCACGGCCCGGCTCTTGTCGATCAGGCCCTGGGTGTGGCTGAGCTGGGGGGACGGCTTCAGCGTGCAGTTGATGAAGAGCGCACGCAGGTCGTCGAAGCGGTGACCGTCCCCAGTGGACGGGGCGGACGGTGCTGCCATGGCGAACTCCGGGGAGGAGAGCGGAAGGGGTGAGGGGCGGGGTGCCCACGGCAGCGTCTCGCGGAAGTCGCGCACTGTCCCACTGCGACGCACCGGCACATGGTGGTTTCCGGGAGGACCTGACGGCCCCGTCGGGCGCTCACACCCTGCGAGCACCTGGCGTCTTACGGCGTCGTGACATGGTGGGTTCGGCCCGCGGTACGAGGGGATCGCCCTGACGTGGTCGCGTCACGGAGTCGCGCGGACCGGCCGCGCGGATCCCGGGCCCCGGGATCCGGTGGTGCCGCCCGTTTCAGGAAGCGGCCGCGGGCGGCACCACCTCGGGGCGGCGGACGCCGGGACCTCGCGTACGGTGGCCCGGTTCCGGCGCGGCCGTCGAGGCGCAAGCGGAACCGCTGTACCGGTTGCACCGGTGATCTTTCACTGCTTAGGGTGCCCGGGGACCATCGGGGGATCAGAGAGTGAGTTCACAGATGCAGCCGACTTTCGTCCTGGTACACGGAGCCTTCGCGAACTCCTTCTCCTTCGCGCCGCTCCAGGCCGAACTCGGCCTGCTCGGGCACCGTTCCGTCGCCGTCGACCTCCCCGGCCACGGATTCGGGGCCGGCTACCCGCGCGCCTATCAGGCGCCGCAGGATCTCGAAGGCCTCGCCACGGCGCCCGGCCCGATCAAGGGCGTCACGCTCGCCGACAACGCCGCGCACCTGATCGGGATCCTGGAACGGGCCAAGGAGAACGGGCCGGTGATCCTGGTCTCGCACAGCCGGGGCGGTGTCACCGCCACTGCCGCGGCCAACGCCCGGCCGGACCTGATCGACCGCATCGTCTACGTCGCGGCCTGGTGCCCGGTCGACCTGACCGTCGGCGACTACTACGCCGAACCGGAGATGGCCACGGTCGACGCCGCTTCCCTGGGTCTGGCGATGGCCGGGAACCCGGCGGAACTGGGCCTGCTGCGCGTCAACTTCCGCACGAGCGACCCGGACGCCCTCGCGGCGTTCAAGGCTGCCTTCCTCGCCGACGGCACCGACGAGGAGTTGCTGACCTTCCTGAACACCTTCCAGCCCGACGAGAACCTCGACGTCGGCACCCGCGACGACCGGGCGTTGGCGGCGACCTGGGGCCGTGTCCCGAGGACGTACGTGCGTCTGGCCGACGACGCGAGTCTGCCGCTCTCCCTCCAGGACCGGCTGATCCGCGAGGGCGACGCGCTGACCCCGGACAACCCGTACGACGTCCGCACCCTCGAAGGAAGCCACCTGAAGTGGCTGATCGACCCGGCACCGGCGGCCCGGGTGCTGGGGGAACTCGCCGCGCTCACCCCCCGGTAGGCGGGAGCACGGCGGGGCCTAACCCGTCCTCCGCTGGTTCGCCGGCACCCCTGGCTGCAGGGGGGACAGCACCGACCGCAGTTGCCGACGGGAGGTGACGCCGAGTTTGGCGAACAGGTTGCCGAGGTGCCATTCGACCGTGCGTGGGCTGATGAACAGGTGGTCGGCGATCTCGCGGTTGGTGTATCCGATCTGGGCCAGCCTGGCGATCTGGGCCTCCTGACTCGTGAGTTCGACGCCGGTACCCCCTGTCCGCCTGCGTGCGGTCTCCCCTGTCGCCAGCAGTTCCCTGCGCGCGCGCTCGGCGAAGCCTGCTGCTCCCATCGCGCTGAACGTCGTGTAGGCGGAACGTAGCTCGACACGGCTCTCCTGGCGGCGTGCCTGACGACGCAGCCACTCGCCGTGGAGGAGGCGGGCGCGGGCCAGTTGGACGGAGATGCGGCAGCGTTCGAGATGGCGGCGTGCCTCCTGGTAGAGCGCGTCGGCGGTGCCGCCGTCGCTCATGAGTGCGCGCGAGAGTGACTCGGCGCCCCGGGCCCACTCGGTTCCGCTCGCCTGTGTGCGTTCGACGAGCCTGTCCAGCGCCACTTCGCCGGCCTCCGTCCGCCCACTGCGGGCCGCCGCCTCGATCAGCTCGATCAATGCCCAGCCGAAGAATCCGAGGTCCTCGTACCGGCATGCGCTCGTAGCGGCGGCCATCGCGGCGTCGTAGCGGCCGAGGCCGTTGTTGAGCAGTGCGGTGGCGTACTCGGCCAGGCCCAGCGCACGTCCCTCACCTCGTGTACCCGCTTCTTCCATGCTGGTCCGAATCAGCTCCATCGCCTCGGACTCCTGCGCCCTCCAGGCGGCGAGGACGAGTGACGTGTGCCGTATGGGTGGGCTGCCCGCGGCCACCGAGAGCGCGGTCGCCTCGTCCAGCAGGGACGCCGCGGTATTGAATTCACCGGCGTGCACGTGGAAGCACGCCTGGTAGTTGAGCGCGAGAGGCAGAGCGGCGAGCGCACCCTCCTCGCGGGCGATCCTGACGTCGTTGGCAGCCAGATCGTGCCAAGCCTCGTCGTCCCACAACTCGGACGCGAGCGGCTCGGGGGTCACCGCGCCGGCCAGTCGCAGCCCGTGGCCGTCGACCCGCACCCCCGTCCTCTGCCCCCGGCGGACGGCGTGCAGTGCGCTCCTGAGCGCCGGGACACCCCCGGCGTAGCCGTCGAGGACCAGGCTGGAGATGCCTTCCAGCAGGACATCGACCATCCGCGGAGCTGTGGGCGTGGGTACGGCGCGGGCTGCCTCGGCCACCTCGTGCTCCACCGGCCCCTCGCTCAGGCGGCCGGCGAAGATCGCCGCGCTGGCTGCCTCCAGCAGGGTGTCGCGGGCCAGGTCCGGATCGAGAGGTGTCAGCCTCCGGGCGGCCTCGAGCAGGAGACCGGGGGCCTTGCTGCCGCGTGCCCGTGCGAAGACCAGCCGGGCGCGGAGCCGCTCGAGCCAGGCCCGCTGGAGAGCGTCGAGCGGGCCGGCCTCGGCGACCGCCAGCATGTGGTGGACCGGGTCCGCACCGCCGGCGTCGATCCCGACCTGGGCGGCAGCCAGCGCGCGAGTGACACGGCGTGTGGGATCGGGGGTCAGCTCCGCCGACCGTCGCAGGAACGCGACCGTGGCGGCAACCCCTCCCCTGTCTCGAGCCCGCTCCGCCGAGCGCTCCAGATCGGCGGCGACGCTTTCGTCGGGCCCGCCGGCCGCGTGGGCGCGGTGCCACGCTCTGCGATCGGGATCGAGCACCGGGTCGGTCGCCTCCGCCAGCGCTCGGTGCGCCGCCCGGCGGTCGGGGGCGGATGTCCTGCGGTAGATGGCCGACCGCGCCAAAGGGTGCTGGAAACGCACGCCGGTCCCGAACTCGACAAGCCCTGAGGCCTCGGCCGCGGCCGAGGCGTCCGGCGGGATGTCCTGGAGACTGGCTGCCCGCCACAGCAGGGCCACGTCCCCTGTGGGCTCGGCCGCGGCGGTCAGCAGGAGCCGTCGACTGCCCTCCGGGAGTGACAGGAAACGCTGGTGGAAGGCGTTCTCGATGTAACTTGCCGGCTTCTGGTTGCCGGGCAACCAGAAGCCGCCGGCCAACTCGTGGGGCGCCAGAGTGCGCGGCAGGTTCAGCAAGGCCATCGGGTTGCCCCGTGCCTCCGCGATGATGCGGTCCCTTACCAGCGGGTCGAGGGGCACGGGCACGGCCGACGCCAGCAACGCGCGGGCGTCGTGTTCGCGGAGACCCTCGACGACGACTTCCCGCAGGCCGGTCGTCTCACGGTGGTCTCCGAAGTCTCGCAGGGCGATGACCAGTGCCACCGGCTCGGCCATCAGGCGCCTGGCGACGAAGCCCAGTACCTGCATGGAGCCGTCGTCGAGCCACTGCGCGTCATCGACGAGACACGCGATGGGGCGGTCCGGATTCTCGGTGGCGCCGGCCAGCAGACCGAGAACGGCCATCCCCACCAGAAAGCGATTGGGCGAAGGGCCCGCCTCGAGGCCGAAGGCCACGGACAACGCGTCCCGCTGCGGTCCGGGAATCTCCCCGAGCCGGTCAAGCATGGGAGCGCAGAACTGCTGGAGGCTGGCGAACGGCAGCTGCATCTCCGACTCGATGCCTGCGATGACCCAGGTACGGAACCCAAGCCCTGCGGCCCGGTCGGCCGTGTAGTCCAGCAGGGCCGTCTTGCCCATCCCCGACTCACCGCGAAGGACCAGAACCTCGGCGCTGCCGGCCTGCGCCCTCGTCAACGCCCGATCGATGGCGGCCACTTGCTCACTCCGGCCCAGCAGCCTCGCCTGCGGTCCGTAGCCCACATCGCTCATGAGCCGGCCTTTCGCCGTCGGCTGCGCCCTGCGGCCTCGCTCCGGTGAATCCGGCCGACGGACTGCCGCCGAAGTACCGAAAATTCCATTTTGCCCGCAATAAGGAGATATTTCAGAGTTGCTCCAAAAGTTCTCGTCCGCTCACCCTTCGTCACCGCTTGCCGGTTCTCCCATCCGGGTCCGCCCCCGGTACCCCGGGCGGCCCCGGGGGTCGAGGTCCCAGGAACCAGGGGGCACGCCAGGGGTTCTCCCCGGGGCGACGAGCACCGTACTGCGCGAATCTCAAGAGGTCGAAACCCCACCACACAGCAGGAAGGCCCCTATGTCCGACATTAGCGACAAGACCACCCTTCGTCCCTTCACCCCCGAGTTCCCCGAGGCGGACGTCGCCGAGCTGCGCAGGCGCATCGAGGCCACACGCTTCCCGGAGAAGGAAACGGTCTCCGACCAGTCGCAGGGCACACCGCTCGCGACCCTGCAGGCACTCGCTCGCCACTGGGCGACGGAGTACGACTTCGGCCGGATCCAGGCCTCGCTCCAGTCCCACCCGAACTTCATCACCGAGATCGACGGCCTGGACATCCACTTCGTCCATGCGCGCTCACCTCACGAAGATGCCCTGCCGCTCATCGTCACCCACGGGTGGCCCGGCTCGGTCGTGGAGCAGATGAAGATCGTCGATCCCCTGATCAACCCCACGGCTCACGGTGGGGACGCTTCGGACGCCTTTCACGTGGTGATTCCTTCGATGCCCGGCTACGGGTTCTCGGGCAAGCCGACCGAGCGCGGCTGGGACCCCGAACGCATCGCACGCGCGTGGGCGGAGCTGATGAGGCGCCTCGGATACACGCGCTATGCGGCACAGGGCGGCGACTGGGGGGCGATCGTCACCGACGCCCTGGCCCTGCAGGCGCCCGAGGGTCTGATCGGCATACACACCAACATGGCCGGCATCGTGCCGCCGGAGATCGAGCAGGCGATCGCGGCCGGTCAGCCGCTTCCGGCCGGCACCCCGGAGCTCACGGCGGAAGAGCAGCGCGCCGTCGACCAGTTGCGCGTCATGTACTCGCACGCCTACTACGCCTACATCATGGGAGACCGCCCGCAGTCACTGGCCGGCTTCGCCGATTCCCCCGTCGGCCTGGCCGCCTTCATGCTCGACCATGACGCGGCGAGTCTGGACCTGATCACCCGTGCCTTCGCCGGGGAACCGACGGGGCTGACGCGGGACGACGTCCTCGACAACGTCACGCTCTTCTGGCTGACGAACACGGGGGTCTCCGCGGCTCGCCTGTACGGCGAGAACAAGCTGGGCTTCTTCAGCGCCAAGGGCGTGACGCTCCCGACTGCCGTCAGTGTCTTCCCCGACGAGATGTACCAGGCGCCGAGGTCCTGGACCGAGCAGGCCTACCCCAACCTGATCCACTACAACACACTCCCACGGGGCGGGCACTTCGCGGCCTGGGAGCAGCCTGAGCTCTTCGTGAACGAGCTGCGCGTGGGCCTTCGGTCGCTGCGCAAGTGACCGACCGGGCCGGGAGGCGAATGCCGTAGCCCCCGGGACGGCGGGCCGGTGGCGCGGTACCGAGCCACCGGCCCGCCCGAATCGGCCGCTGCGGGCCGCCGGACAGTCTCTTCCCTCGGCTGGTCTTCGAGGGGACCGGGTGAGCGATCCGTCGCTTCCTTCTCACCGGGGCGGTCGAGTGCGTCCTCCCGGACGGGTCCGGTGGGGGTCGAACAGCTGGGCGCCGATGCCGGCCAGGATCAGGCCGGTGGCGATGAGCAGTCCGTCGGCAACGACCACGCCGGTTGCCAGGACTGCCAGGGCGACGCCCACCGTCCACCAGGCCCGTGCATGCCGGTATTCGCGGGGCCGGACGGGGCGGCCGGTTCTCAGTGCCTGGGTGAAACGCGGATCGTCGCGCTCGAACCGTGCTGCGAGAGCGACCAGACGTTCGTCGTCGGACTGAGGCATGGCGCCTCCCTCCCGGGCTCGCGGTCTTCGCCTGGACTCCAGACTTCCGCCCCGCCACGCCTGCCCGCCATCGGCCCCGCCCCTCATCCCTGGGAGCGGCGGGCCCCTACGAACACCGCTGCCGAAACCCCTCACGCATCAGCAGGTGGGTGTTGTCACGGATGGCGGACGGTCGGGGCAGCGCTCACGATGAAGCATGGCGGGCCGCCGGAACCAGGTCTAGGAGGCGATACGCGGTGCCCCTGTACTGGCGGATCTTCCTGCTGAACGCTGTCGTGCTCCTCGCGGCCACGGCGCTGCTGCTGGGCCCGGTGACCGTCTCCACCCCTGTCCTGCTCACCGAGGCGGCGATCCTCACCGGTGGCCTGGCCGCCATGCTCGTCGCCAACGCCCTCCTGCTGCGCGTCGGCCTGGCCCCCCTGGAACGCCTCACCCGCGCCATGACCACCACCGACCTGCTACGCCCGGGCCGGCGTCCGGCCGTGAGCGGCCATGGGGAGATCGCGGAGCTGATCACGACGTTCAACACCATGCTCGACCGCCTGGAGGAGGAGCGCGCCACCAGCAGCGCCCGCGCCCTGTCCGCGCAGGAGGCCGAACGCCACCGCGTCTCCCAGGAACTCCACGACGAGGTGGGCCAGACACTCACCGCCGTGCTGCTCGAACTCACCCGCGTCGCCGGAGAGGCCCCGCCCGCCGTGCGCGAGGAGCTGCGTCAGGTGCAGGAGACCACCCGGGGCAGTCTGGAGGAGATCCGCCGTATCGCGCGCCGGCTGCGCCCCGGGGTCCTGGACGAACTCGGACTGACGGCCGCGCTGAAGGCCCTCACGACCGAGTTCACCCACCCCGGGCTGTCCGTCAGGCACCACCTCGACACGGATCTGCCCCCGCTCGGCCGCGACACGGAACTCGTGCTCTACCGCGTCGCCCAGGAAGGACTGACCAACACCGCCCGCCACGCGCGGGCCCGCCACGCAGAGCTGACTCTGCGGCGCACCGACGCGGGTGTGGAACTGCGCATCCACGACGACGGGCGGGGCATCGGCGCCGCGCCCGAAGGCGCCGGCATCCGTGGCATGCGCGAACGCGCCCTGCTCATCGGCGCCGGCCTCGCCCTGGGGCCGCGCCCCGGCGGCGGCACCGACGTACGCATCACCGTCCCCGACCGGAACCGTTGACCATGCCTGAAGCAGCCGCCCCCACCCGCATCCTGCTCGCCGACGACCACGCCCTGGTCAGGCGCGGGGTCCGCCTCATCCTCGACGGCGAACCCGACCTGACCGTCGTGGCAGAGGCCGACAACGGCGCCGAGGCCGTGGAACAGGCCCGGGCCCACCGCCCGGACCTGGCCATCCTCGACATCGCCATGCCGCGCCTGACGGGCCTGCAGGCCGCCCGCGAACTCTCCCGCATCCAGCCGCACATGCGCATCCTCATCCTGACCATGTACGACAACGAGCAGTTCTTCTTCGAGGCCCTCTCCGTCGGCGCGTCCGGCTACGTCCTCAAGTCGGTCGCCGACCGGGACCTCGTCGAGGCGTGCCGCGCGACGATGCGTGGTGAATCGTTCCTCTATCCCGGCGCCG
The DNA here is from genome assembly GCF_042731435.1 of Streptomyces sp. NPDC059861. Lineage (NCBI taxonomy): Bacteria > Bacillati > Actinomycetota > Actinomycetes > Kitasatosporales > Streptomycetaceae > Streptomyces > Streptomyces sp. NPDC059861. The sequence goes on from NZ_JBHWJQ010000018.1 coordinate 49,361, forward strand.
TCAACGCCCTGATTCGCAACTACCTCGACCGCCTCCGGGAAGGCCGTGCCCTGCCCGCCAAGGCGATCACCCACCGCGAGGAGGAGATCCTCAAGCTCGTCGCCGAGGGCCATACCTCGCAGGAGATCGCCGACCTGCTCGTCATCAGTCCCAGGACCGTGGAACGCCACCGCGCCAACCTGCTGCAGAAGCTAGGCCTGAAGGACCGTCTGGAACTCACCCGGTACGCGATCCGCGTCGGGCTGATCGAACCCTGATCGCCGGGGTTCGTCGCCCCTGGGGCTTCCTTCAGCGCTCGGCCTCGGCAGGCAGTGCCGACGAAGCGGACGGAACGGACGGAGGGGACGCCGCGGGTGCGCTGTCGTCCGCGGGACGGGCGTGCTCGTCCTCCGGTGTCGCCGCACGCCGCGGTGCGGTGCCCCTCCGGGCGGCGGCGAACGCGCTCGCGGAGCGCATGGCACGGGCGAGCAGGTGCGCGCGCCCGGCGACGAGGGGGCCGAGGACGGCGAGGACGAGGACGTATCCGGCGATGAACGGTGGGAGACGGGCGTCGAGCCCCGCGCCCGCGGCCATCGCGGCCAGGATCAGCGCGAACTCGCCCCGGGCCACGAGAGTCGTGGCGATCTCGGCAGCGGTGTCGGTGCCGTAGCGGTACGGACGGGCGACCAGGAGCCCCGCCGCGATGTTCATCAGGACGGTCAGTGCTGCCGCGGCGGCGACCGGCACCGCGACGGACGCGATGTCGCCGGGGTCGATGGCGAGACCGAAGGCGAAGAAGAAGATCGCCGCGAAGGCGTCCCGCAAGGGATGCACCAGTTCACGGATCCGGGGCCCGGAGGGCGTGCCGGCCAGGATCAGGCCCACCATGAACGCGCCGATGGCATCGGCGACACCGAGCACCTCGGAGACGCCCGCGACGAGGACGGCGGCGCCCAGGAAGGTGATGACCAGCAGTTCGTTGTCACGGGTCACGATCAGCCGGCCGGCCAGCCGGGTGCCGTAGCGGGCGGCGGCGGCCAGCACCAGCAGGAACCCGAACGCCTTGGCACCCTGGAGGGCCATCTCCGTGACGCCCTCGGCACCGCTGACGACCGGCTGGAGAGCGGCGAGATAGAGGGCGAGGAAGATGTCCTCCACCACGATCACGCCCAGGATCAGGCGGGTCTCCGGGCGGCCGAGCCGGCCCAGGTCGATGAGGATCTTCGTGACGATCGCCGACGAGGAGATCCCGAGGACGCCGGCGAGCACCAGCGCCTCCCGCACACCCCACCCCAGGGCGAACCCGAACCCCAGTCCGGCGCCGACGTTCAGCAGGAGATAGACACCGCCCGCGGCCAGCAGCCGCTTGCCACCGTTCCTGAGATCGTCGAGGTGGAACTCCAGGCCCAGGTAGAACAGCAGCAGGACCAGTCCGAGCGCCGAGAGCATCTCGAAGTCGTGCGCGTCCTCGACGAGGACGAGGCCGGGTGTGTGGGGGCCGAGCAGTATGCCGGCCAGCATGAACAGCGGAATGGTCGGCAGTCCGATCCTGCCGCCGAGGCGGGCGAGGAAGGCGGCGGCCAGGAAGGCGCCGCCCATGGCGAGCAAGGTGTCAGCATGTCCCACGGGTCACCACCTTCCGCCACGCGCAGGGTCGGTCGCTCTTCGACAGACGGGTGTGGATACGTCCTCCTTCGTCATACGCCAGGCCACCGGCCTCAGGACCGAGCCGTACGGCGCCGCCAGGCCGCGGCGTGGCTCCACACTCACATGCGCCCGGACGGGGGCACCATCGGTGACGGCCCCCAATTGCGCAGGTGAGCGGCACCCAGCACCAGCACCCCGGTCGGACGCGGTTCTCGTATGCCCCTCAGTGATCGGCGACGCCGGGGGTCAGTGCGCGAGCTCGGCCACGGCCATGGCCTCCAGACGGGCTTCGTCCCCGGTCAGGCAGTCGTCCAGCGCGGTGAGGTACCGCTCGGCGTCCAGAGCCGCCGCGCAGCCGGTCCCGGCGGCGGTGATGGCCTGCCTGTAGTCGTGGTCGACCACGTCACCGCAGGCGAACACGCCGTTGAGGTTGGTACGCGTGGACTGCCCTTCCACGGCCACGTAACCGGCGTGGTCCAGGGAGAGCTGGTCCTTGACCAGTTCGACGCGCGGATCGTGTCCGATGGCGATGAACACCCCGGTGACGGGTACGTCGGTTTCCTGGCCGGTGTTCACGTCACGGGCGCGTACCCCGGTCACCTTGTCCTCGCCCAGCACGTCGATCACCTCGTGGTCCCACAGAAAACGGATCTTCTCGTTGCGGTGGGTCCGCTCCTGCATGATCTTCGAGGCGCGGAGCCGGTCACGGCGGTGCACCACGGTGACGGTGCGGGCGAACTTCGTGAGGAAGTTGGCCTCCTCCAGTGCGGAGTCGCCGCCGCCCACGACCACGACGTCCTGGTCGCGGTAGAAGAAGCCGTCACAGGTCGCGCACCAGCTCACGCCGCGCCCGGACAGCCGCTTCTCGTTGGCGAGCCCCAGCTCGCGATAGCTGGACCCGGTGGCGAGGATGATCGCCCTGGCCCGGTGGGTGACTCCCGCGCTGTCGACGACCTCCTTGATCTCCCGGTCGAGTCGGGCTTCCACGATGTCGTCCGGGATCATCTCGGCGCCGAACTGCTCCGCCTGGGTTCTCATCTTCTCCATCAGGTCCGGGCCCAGTACCGCCTCGGGGAACCCCGGATAGTTCTCCACGTCGGTGGTGTTGATCAGCGCGCCGCCCGCGGCGACGGAGCCCTCGAACACCAGCGGGCGCAGCAGTGCGCGGGCGCTGTAGAGCGCGGCGGTGTAGCCGGCCGGACCGGAGCCGACGATGATCACTTGCCGGACAGTCTCATCCACCTTGATCACCTACCAGAGCCTGGAGAAGAGGAACGAGACCAGCCGGCAGTCGCCTCCCGACGTCAGGCATGGTCTCGGCAGCGGACGAATCCACCATGCGCTCGTGTGGAGGGGTGCGCATCCCGTCGGCCGGAGCCCCGTGGCGGCGCGTCCGGCCGGCCTGAAACGGCGTCGCCCCGTCGCCGTACGCTGGGGCTGAGGCGTAGCCGAGCAGCGACGACATCATGCGGAGGATCGAGATGACTGGACAGGCACAGAGGGCCGTTCTCGCAGGGGGGTGCTTCTGGGGCATGCAGGACCTGATCCGGCGGCTTCCCGGAGTGCTGTCGACCCGTGTCGGCTACACGGGCGGTGACGTGCCCAACGCCACGTACCGTAACCACGGCACGCACGCCGAGGCGATCGAGATCACCTACGACCCCGATCAGACCGACTTCCGTACCCTCCTCGAGTTCTTCTTCCAGATCCACGACCCGACGACGAAGAACCGGCAGGGCAACGACATCGGCCTCAGCTACCGCTCGGCGATCTACTACGTGGATCCCGAGCAGAAGGAGACCGCCGAGGACACCATCGCCGATGTCGATGCTTCCGGTCTGTGGCCGGGCAAGGTCGTGACGGACGTGGAACCTGTCGGTCCCTTCTGGGAGGCCGAGCCCGAGCACCAGGACTACCTGGAGCGCTATCCCGAGGGATACACCTGCCACTTCGTCCGCCCGGGCTGGCGGCTGCCCGCGCGCGCGAAGGACTGACGGCCGGTGCCCGAGTGGTCGCGTCGTGCCGTTGGCCCCGGGACGAGGCGACCGCGCGGGCACCTGATCCCGGCGCGGTCCGTCACGTGCTACCCCACGTAGAAGTCCCTGCGTGCGGCGACGAACACCTCGACCGACTGAGCGGGAATGCCCGTCACGCGTTCGACGTCGCGAGTGGCGCGGTCGTAGCGGTTCTCGCGATGCAACCGGGCCATGGTGAGGATGTGCTCCTCGGTGTGCGGGGGCAGTCCCACCTTGGCGAGCACCTCGGCCCGCCACTGGTCCGGCGGCATGTCCACGTAGGACACCGGACGGCCGAGGGCCCTTGAGAACTCCTCCGCCATCCCGGTCATGTCCATGGTGCGGGGCCCGGTCAGTTCGTAGACGTGGCCGGTGTGCGGGGCGGGATCGCCGAGCACGGTCGAGACCACCCGGGCGACGTCGGCCACCGCGACCGGTGAGGTGCGTCCGGTGCCGAAGGGCAGCGCGATGGTGCCGGTCTCGCGGATCGAGAGCGCCGGCAGCGCGGTGAACAGCGGGTTGTCCAGGAAGGCCGTGGGCCGGATGTGCACCACCGGCAGGCCCGACCAGTCGAGCACCTGCTCGGCCAGCCAGTGCAGCCGCTGCTGGTGCGACTCGGTGGTGCTGGTGGCGGTCATCTGCGACACCGTCATCTGCGACATGCCGACCAGCCCGTCCAACTGCCCGTATTCGCGCGCCACACTGGCCACCACGGTCGTCGCCAGCAGATGATCCGGCGACACGGGCATCGCGAAGTACATCCGTGCGACGCCCTCCAACGCGGCCGCGACCTTCTCGGGCCGGGTCAGATCCCCGACGACGATCTCCGCGCCGAGCGCACGCAACTCGTCCGCGCGCTCGTCGTCCCGGCGGACCATGGCGCGCACCGGCACGCCCTGGGCACGCAGATTCTCCAGGACCGTACGGCCCACGCCACCGATGTGTGCGATGAGTACGAGATTGCTGGTCACCATGGCTCGATCTTCCCCTGATGTGTCGCGTCGGCGCGTGAGCACACGCGCGAGCGGCATCTGATGTCCGAAGGGGGCGTATGTGTTCGCGCCGGGGGTGGGCGAGGGCGCGCAGCGGCAACCGCGGATGCGGACATCCTCCGGCGCCGCGACCCGAATCGCCGCGCGCGGGTCCCGCCGTCATCCTGGAGTGGAGGGGGCCTCCCCGGCCGGAAGGAGCGGCCATGAAGGCCGTACGGACCCACGATCGTGATGCGGCGGTGGACGGTCTGGTCGTGGAGGAGGCTCCGTACCCGTACGCGGGCGAGGGCGACGTCGTCGTGCGAGTGCGGGCGGCCTCCTTCACCCCGGACGAGCTGGCCTGGCCGGCCTCCTGGGTCGACCGGAGCGGCAGGGGACGAGCGCCCGTCGTGCCGGGGCACGAGGTGTCGGGCGAGGTCGCCGAGGTCGCGGTCGGTACCACCGGCCTTTCGGCCGGGCAGCGGGTCGTCGGGCTGACCGACTGGAACCGGGACGGCTCGCTCGCGGAGTACGTGGCGGTGGAGGCCCGGAATCTGGCCCCGCTGCCTGCCGGAATCGACCACGTGGAGGCGGCGGCGCTGCCGATGCCGGGGCTCACCGCCTGGCAGGGCCTCTTCGTCCACGGGCGCCTGGAGGCGGGGCAGAGCGTCCTCGTGCACGGTGCGGGCGGCGGCGTCGGAATGGCCGCGACGCAGCTGGCCCGCGACGCCGGGGCCCGCGTGATCGGGTCGGGGCGCGCAGGCAGCCGGGACCGGGTCCTGGAGCTCGGCGCGGAGGAGTTCGTCGACCTCGAACAGCCGGGGTGGGAGGAGGCGGTAGGCCACGTCGACCTCGTCTTCGACGGTCTGGGCGGGGAGGTGCTCGGCCGCTCGGCCGCCGTGGTCACGCCCGGCGGCACGCTGGTGAGCATCGCCCAACCCCCGACTGTCCGGCCTGAGGACGGCCGCGCCCTGTACTTCATCGTCGAACCCGACCGTGGCCACCTCCTGGAGGTCATTCGCAGGTACCGGGAAGGGCGGTTGCATCCGCTGGTCGGTGCCGTCCACCCGTTGGACCGTGCGCCGGAGGCGTTCCGCGCGAAGAAGGGAACCGTGGGCAAGACAGTCATCCGGGTTGCGTGAGCCCCGGGCAGCCGGATCGACGTCCCTACCGGCGTGCCGCCCGGGGCCGCCTGACTCCGACCGCCGGCGCCGGCGAGAGAAGGACCTCCCCATGGATGTGAAGCTGGAGCTCATCGTCCTGCCCGTCTCCGATGTCGACAGGGCCAAGGCCTTCTACGAGGCCGCCGGATTCCGTCTCGACCTCGACGCCACGGCCGGTCCGGAATGGCGCGCCGTGCACCTCACGCCGCCCGGCTCGGAGTGTTCGATCATCTTCGGCAAGGGGCTGACCTCCGCCCCGCCGGGCTCGGTCCAGGGCCTGTACCTCGTTGCCCCCGACGTCGAAGCGGTCCGTGCGGAGTTCGCCGGCCGCGGCGTCGAGGTGAGTGAGGTGTTCCACGACGCCGGGGGCATCTTCTTCCACGGCCACGACAACGGCCGCGTCGTCCACGACGGCCAGGGCCAGGGACGCGAGGACGGCCCGCACCCGGACCGCGCCTCCTACGGCTCCTACGCCACCTTCAGCGACCCGGACGGCAACGGCTGGGTGATCCAGGAGGTCACGAAGCGGGCCCCCGGTCGCTGAGACACGGACGTCCGGGATGCGCGGGGCCCGCGCGTCAGGGCCGAGCGGGATCGTCCTGATCGACACCTCCGACGAAGGCCTCCTCGGTCCGGGCGACGCGGCCGGCTTCCTCGAACACCTCGAAGACATGTGGCGCGGGGACGACGACGGCGCCGGAGACGTCCGCGAACACGTAGTCGCCGGGGCGGACCGCCACGCCGGACACGACCACCGGCCGGTTGACCTCGTACGGCGTCACCACATCACCGCCCCACTTGGCCGACTGGCCCAGGCAGTAGACGGCGAAGTCATGGGTCGCGAGTTCGACGAAGTCCCGCAGACGGCCGTCGGCCAGGACGCCGGCGAGACCGCGTGCCGCCACCATGGAGAGCTTCGATCCGCCTCCGAGCGACACGTCGGGATGCCCGTTGCCCGCCAGGACCAGCACCCGCCCCTCGGCACCGTCCTTGACGGCGTCGGCGAACAGCCGGGTGAAGGTGTAGTGCTCAGCGGGCAGGGCTTCCTCGCACGAAGGGAAGTACGAGATCGTCAGCGCGGGGCCCAGGAGGACACGGCCCGGCGTGGGGCTCACCAGGTCGTTGAGGTGACACCGGTGGCGATGCATCCGTCCCATGGCATCGACGACGTCGGGGGTGCGCACGCGCGAGGCGAGCTCTTGCAGGCGGTCGGCGTTGTCTGCCATGAGGGTCTCCCAGCCGACGCGCGGCCTTGCCTGGCCGCAGGCGATCGCTCCGCGGCTCTCCGCCACGTCGTACGTACGTGGTCATGAAGGTGTGGGGATCTTGAGGTATTGCAGTCCGCCGGCGTCGAGCCAGGTCTCGGAAGGTGAGCGGACCAGGCGAAGCAGCACACCCTCGCAGCCGGGACAGCGCAGCACCATCCCCGGACCGTCGAGGTAGGCATGCGTCTGGGCGAGGACCATCTGTTCGCCGCAGCCGCGGCATCGTCCGGAGGCCATGGACATGTCGGTTCCGAACAGAGCCTGCAGGTCGCCTGCGGCGGCATTGCCGTCGAGGAAGCCGGGCGTGAGGGTCATGAACACTCATCTCCCTTGCGTCGTACCGGCCATCGCGCCTCCACCTCCCATTGTGAGCGCCCTGTGGGGCACGGCATCAGCCGCTGGGTCCGAAACGCTCCGTGCGGATCCGGCCGGGATGGTGGCCGAGGGCCACCAGCAGGCCGGCGGCCTTTTCCACGAAGCCGGTGGAACCGCAGACGTAGCAGGTGGCTTCGAAGTCCGGTGGCCATCCCGCGCCGGACAGGTCCGAGGCCGTGACCTGCCCGAGCGGCCGCCGCCAGTCCGGTGGGGCGGAGCGGGTGTAGAGGTACGTCTTGTCCAGACCCGGGTCGTCCGGCCTCAACTCCGGGGCGAACAACTGGTACTCGGGGCTCCGCACGGAGTACACCAACCGGAAGGGCGTCCGGCTGCCGACCGCGCGGCGGGTGCGGATCATCGCCATCAGGGGCACCAGGCCCGAGCCGCCGCCGACCAGCAGGATCGGCTCCGTCTGCTCGGGCCGCCACACGAACCAGCCGCCGATCGGTCCCCGCAGTTCCACCGCGTCACCCACCGCGAGACCCTCCGTCAGATACGGCGAGACCTCGCCGCCGTCGACGCGCTGAACGGTCAGCTCGACGCTCTCGCCGTCGGGTGCGGACGCCAGTGAGTAACTGCGCTGGGTGCTGTAGCCGTCCTCGGCCGTCAGGCGCACATCGACGTGTTGCCCGGCCGCATGGCCCGGCCAGTCGGGCACCTCGAAGACGAGCGTGTGCGCCACCTCCGACTCGACGCGCCGATCGGTCAGGCGTGCCGTCTTCCAGCGCAGCCGGTCGCCTAGTCGCCTTGATACCGCTGCTCCCGCCATGGGTCCCCATAGTTGTGGTAGCCGACGTTCTCCCAGAAGCCGCGTTCTTCCTCGTCGAGCAGCTGGATGCCGTGCACCCACTTGGCGGACTTCCAGAAGTACAGGTGCGGAACCAGCAGCCGGGCGGGGCCGCCGTGCTCCGGCGGGAGCTCCTCGCCGTCGAAGCGGTACGCGATCCACGCCTGCCCGTCGAGGAGGTCCTCCAGGGGCACGTTGGTGGTGTAGTCGCCGTAGGAGTGCACGAGCGCGTAGTCGGCGCCGGTCTCCACGTCCTCCAGGAGGAGGTCCAGGGAGACACCCTGCCACTCCGTCTCGAACTTCGACCACTTGGTGACGCAGTGCAGGTCGACGGTCGGGGTCTGGCTGGGCAACGCCAGGAACTGTGCCCAGCTCCAGCTGTGCCGTGCGCCTGTCTCGGTGCGGATGGTGAATTCCCACGCGTCGAGGTCCACCGCAGGAGTCGGCCCTGCCGACAGGACGGGGAAGCCCGTGGTCTCGTACTGCCCAGGAGGCAGTTTGTGCCGCGCGTCGCGCGCTCGGCCGTGGAATCCGGGTGAAATGATCGGCATACCGCGCCCCCATTCTGCGACGTGGGCGTTTCTCATTCTCCAGGACATCGCGGACCGCGGCATCCCTACCGGTCCCGTGAGCTGTTCAACAAGTCACCAGGCCATATCACCACACCCGTTGACATGACCACCGTCCGGGCCGGTCCCGTTCGGATGGCAGGATGATCGGTATGGACATCCTCAGCAGGAACAACGTCGTGGTGACCGGCCGCCCGGACGGCCCGGTCGTGGTGCTGGCGCACGGTTTCGGCTGTGACCAGAACATGTGGCGCCTCATCGTTCCCGCCCTGGCTGACCACTTTCGGGTAGTTCTTTTCGACTACGTCGGCTCGGGAGGCTCTGACCCGTCCGCCTGGGACGAGGAGCGCTACGCGTCACTGGAGGGCTACGCCCAGGACGTGGTGGACGTCTGCGACGCGCTGGGTCTTCGGCGGGCGGTGTTCGTGGGGCACTCGGTCAGTGCCATGGTCGGCGTGCTGGCCGCCGAGGCGGCGCCGGAGCGGATCGGGGCGCTGGTGATGGTGGCGCCCTCGCCCCGCTACATCGACGACGACGGCTACCGCGGCGGGTTCACCGCCGAGGACATCGACGAGTTGCTGGCGTCGCTGGAGTCGAACTATCTGGGCTGGTCCTCCGCGATGGCCCCGGTCATCATGGGCAACCCCGAGCGACCCGAGCTCGGGCAGGAGCTGACCGACAGCTTCTGCACGACCGACCCGGACATCGCGCGCGTCTTCGCGCGGACCACGTTCCTGTCCGACAGCCGCCAGGACCTGACGGGCGTGCGAGTGCCGACGCTGGTGCTGGAGTGCGCCGAGGACGTCATCGCCCCGCGCGAGGTCGGCGCGTACGTGCACGCGGCGATCCCCTCCTCGAGCCTGGTGACCCTCGACGCCACCGGGCACTGTCCGCAGCTGAGCGCGCCGGGGTCCACCGCCGACGCGATCCTCGACTTCCTCAAGTCCCTGTGATGAGCCGGGCAGGTCAGGACCCCGATGCGTCCGGGACCGGGGACGAGACGGACATCAGCGCGGTGTTCACCTCGCTGATGGAGGACAGCGCCGAGGAACTGTACGAGTCCGCGCCGTGCGGGTATCTGTCGACGCTGATGGACGGCACCATCGCCAAGATCAACACCAGGTTGCTGGACTGGCTCGGCCTGGAACGGAAGGCGGTGGTGGGCCGGCTGCGCTTCACCGACCTGCTGACCGTCGGCGGCAGGCTCTACCACGAGACGCACTTCGCACCCCTGCTCCGGATGCAGGGCGAGATCACCGGTATCGCGCTGGACATGAAGGTCGCCGACGGTGGCCGGCTGCCGGTGCTGGTCTCCTCCGTGACCAAGCAGAGCAGCGAAGGGGAACCGCTGCTGATCCGCACCACCGTCTTCGACGCCACGGACCGCCGCGCCTACGAGGCCGAACTCCTGCGCCGCAAGCAGCAGGCCGAACAGGCGCGGGCCGAGGCCGAGCGGGCGCGGGCGGAGGCGGAAGAAGCACGCCGGCAGGCCGAGGCCGACCGGGCGCGGCTTGCCGACGCGCTGGCCGTGCTGCAACGGTCGTTGCTGCCGACCTCGTTGCCGACCGTGCCCGGCATGGAGACGGCGGTCTACTACCACACCGCCTCCGCCGACCAGCTCGGTGGCGACTTCTACGACCTGTTCCCCATCGACGGCACCCGCTGGGGTTTCTTCCTCGGCGACGTGTGCGGCAAGGGGCCCGAGGCCGCCGCGCTGACGTCGCTGACCCGCTACACGCTGCGCGCCGCCGCTCTGCACGACCCCGAGCCGGCCGCCGCACTGGCCACGCTCAACGCCGTTCTGCACGAGCGGTACACGGCCGGCGGTGACCCCCGCTACTGCACCGCCGTCTTCGGCATCATCGACACCGGCACCGGCACCGGCACCGGCACCGGTACAGGCACCGGCCGCCCCGGGGTGCGCGTCGCCTCGGGCGGCCATCCCCCGGCCCTGGTCCTGCGCTCCACGGGCGAGGTCGAGTTCCTCGCCACTCCAGGCGGCCTGCTCGTCGGTGTCCTGCCCAGCGCGCCGTTCGCCACCGCCGGGACCACGCTCGGGCCGGGCGACACCCTGCTGCTGTACACCGACGGTCTGACCGAGGCACGTACCGGACCCACCCGTGACAGCCTGTACGGCGAAGACGCCCTGCACGCCTTCGCCGCCGCCCACGCTCCCGCCAGTCCCCAGGAAGCCGTCACCGCGCTGACGGGGCTGCTGGACAGCTTCGGCGACGGCCTCGACGACGACACCGCCCTGCTCGCCCTCGGCGTTCCCGCCCCCCGTCCGCATCCCCGACCGGCAACGAGTCACCATTGATGAACCCGCTGAACATCACCGAACGCGCCACCGCCACCGGACCCGTCATAGCGGTCGCCGGCGACCTCGACCACACTCATGCCGTGGCCCTTCGGCAACGAGTCGCATCCCTGGCCCTGCAACCGGGCCAGCGCCTGGTCATCGACCTGGCGGGACTGACGTTCTGCGACTCCAGCGGCATCACCGCCTTTCTCGCCGCCCGCCAGCACGCCGTCGCCGCGGGAGCCGACATCGTCCTGGCGGCCGTCCCCGCCAACACCCTGCGTGTCCTGACCATCGTCGGCCTCGACCAGGTCTTCACCATCCACCCCGACGGCTAGGCTGGATCCGCAAGCCGAGGAGGATGCGATGCACATGGGTGACGGGCGCGCACCTGACCGGTTCCAGCAGGAGGATCTGCTCGGAACCGAGTGGGAGACGCACCGCCCCGCGGTCTTCGGCGTGGCCTACCGGCTGCTGGGCAGTGTGGCCGATGCCGAGGACGTGACCCAGGACGTATGGCTGCGGGCGGCCGGAGCGGATCTGCGCGAGGTCGACGACCTGCGGGCCTGGCTGGTGACGGTGGCGGCGCGGCGGTCGTACGACATCCTCAGGAGTGCTCGCGTGCGCCGGGAGACCTATGTCGGGCCCTGGCTTCCGGAACCACTGCTGACAGGGCCGGACGCGGCCGAGCCGGTCCTCGTCGACGAGTCGGTCAGCTCGGCGATGCTTCTGATCATGGAGGAGCTGAGCCCGCCGGAACGGGTGGCCTTCGTCCTGCACGACGTCTTCGGCCTCGAGTTCGCCGGCATCGCGGAAGTGCTGGACGTCTCCGCACCCGGTGCCCGGCAGCTCGCCTCGCGGGCGCGGCGGCGGGTGGCCAAGGCGAAGGAGTCCGCGCCGCAGGCGCCGAAGGCGGAGCGTGAGCGGGTGCTGGCGGCGTTCCGGGCGGCCTATGAGGCCGGTGATCTCGCCGGTCTGGTCAGGCTCCTGCACCCCGACGCCGTCTTCGTCACCGACGGCGGGGGCAAGGTCTTCGCGGCGCGCAAGCCCATCCACGGCGCTGAGCGGATCGCCGGGGTGATGGTGCGCCTGGTGCGTCAGTGGCGCCCGGACCGCGTCGACGTCGTCGAGGTCGGCGGCGAGCTCGCGCTCGTGTTCCGCCGGGAGGGCCGCGTCCACTCCATCGACACGGCGCAGATCACGGGCGGCCTCATCACGGCGTACCGCAGGGTGCTCAACCCGGAAAAACATGCCTCCGTCCGACCGTCACACCCGGCGGGGCTGCCTCGTCTCCCTGGTGAGAACGCCGCCCGCGATGCGTACCGCGGCGTGGGCCACACCAGTGAAGCGAAGGAACCATGACCGACACCCAGCGCGTGAACATCGGCAAGCAGCACCCCGCCCCCTACAAGACTCTCCTGGCCCTGTCCGCGGAGGTGGAGAGCGCCGCCGCCGCGGCGGGTCTCGACCCGCTTCTGGTCGAGCTGCTGAAGATCCGTGCCTCCCAGATCAACGGCTGCGCCTTCTGCCTGCGGATGCACACGCGCGACGCGCTGAAGAAGGGCGAGAACCCCGACCGGATCGCCGTGCTGCCCGCGTGGGCGGAGACCGGCTACTTCTCCGACACCGACCGCGCGGCCCTGCGGCTGACCGAGTCGATCACGGGCGTGTCCGACGGACAGGTGAGCGACGAGGACTACGACGCCGCCGCGGACGTCCTCACGGCGGAGCAGATCTCGGCGGTGGCCTGGCTTGCGACGGTGATGAACGCCTTCAACCGCGTCGCGGTCACCAGCCGGTACCCCGTCCGGAGCTGACCTCGACACCGTAGGCCTTCGGACCAGGCCGACCGCCCTACCCGCGATACGCCTCCAGCAGGCGCAGCCACACCTCGCTGATCGTCGGGAAGGGCGGAACGGCGTGCCACAGCCGTTCGACCGGTACCTCGCCGACGACCGCGACGGTCGCGGACTGGAGCAGTTCCGCGACGCCGGGTCCCACGAAGGTGACACCGATCACCGTGCCGCGGTCCAGGTCGACCACCATGCGGGCCTTGCCACGGAAGCCCTCCGCGTACTGGACGGCGCCCGCCACGCTCAGGAAGTCGTTGTCCACCACCTGGGTCCGGCGCCCGGCGCGCTCCGCCTCCCGCGCGGTCACGCCGACGTGCGCGACCTCGGGGTCGGAGAAGACCACCTGGGGTACGGCCTCGCTGTCGGCGGTCGTGACGTGGGCGCCCCACTTGGTCTCGTCGAGCGGTTCGCCGTGGACGCGGGCTCCGATCACGGCGCCCGCGATCCTGGCCTGGTACTTGCCCTGGTGCGTCAGAAGGGCGCGGTGGTTGACGTCGCCGACGGCGTAGAGCCAGCCGTCGTCGACGGCGCCGACCCGGCAGGTGTCGTCGGCCTTCAGCCAGTCGCCGGGGCTGAGGCCGATGGTCTCCAGGCCGAGGTCGTGCGTACGGGGCGCGCGGCCGATCGCGAACAGGATCTCGTCGGCGACCAGTTGCTCGCCGTCGGCCAGGATGACGCGGGCCTCGCCGTCGGGTCCGTCCTCCCGCGTGACGGACGTGACGGAGGTCCCGAAGCGGACGTCCACGCCCGCCTCGCGCAGCCCCTCCGCGACCAGCTCCCCGGCGAACGGCTCCCTGCCCGGGAGCAGGACCTCGCCCCGGACCAGCTGGGTCACCTCGGCGCCGAGCGCACGCCAGGCGGTGGCCATCTCGACGGCCACGACGCCACCGCCGACCACGACGAGACGCCCCGGTACGGCGGCGGCGCCGGTGGCCTCGCGGCTGGTCCACACCCGTACCTCGTCCAGACCGGGAAGGTCCGGCAGTGCGGCGCGGGTGCCGGTGCAGACGGCGACCACGTGGCGTGCGGTGAGGCGCACGGTGCCGCCGTCTGGGGAGGTCACCACGACCTGGCGGGGGCCGTCGAGGCGGCCGTGGCCCCGCACGATGTCGACGGAGACCGAGTTCAGCCATGCGACCTGGTCGTCGTCCTGCCAGTGGAAGACGATGTCGTCGCGGTGAGCCAGGACCGCCGGCACGTCCAGCGGCCCCGCCACCACCTTCCTCAGCCCCGGTACGCGGCGCGCGTCCGCACGCGCCAGCACCGGCCGGAGCAGCGCCTTGCTGGGCTCGCACGCCCAGTAGGAACACTCGCCACCGAGCAGCTCGCTCTCCACGATCACTGTGCTGAGCCCGGCCGCCTTGGTCCTGTCGGCCACGTTCTCACCGACGGGACCCGCGCCGATGACGATGACGTCGTAGGTACGGGAGGTGTCGTCCACTGCTGCTCCTGCCTCTGTGTCGCCGCTTTCGCGGCGCCGGTCGGGTCACCGCCCGGGAAGCCGGGTCGTGACTTCCTGGAGCACCCAGCCGTTGCCGTCCGGGTCGCTGAACGAGGCGAACGAGCTGTAGCTCGCGCGCTCGGGCTCGGGGCCGCCGACCCGCCCCTCCTCCCCGGCGTGGTGGAAGACACCGCCGGCGTCGTGGAACACCTCACTCATGTCGGCTCCCCGTTCGAGGAGTTCGGCCCGGGCCGCCTCGATGTCGTCGACGATCAGATGCAGCCCTTCGACCGAGCCCGGCGCCGCGTTCGACACCCGGTTGCCGAAGAGGATCGAGCACTGCGATCCGGGGGGCGTCAGATGCACCACCCGGAAGCCCTCGTCGTCCGAGTGGTCGACGTCCAGACGAAAGCCCAGGCCCTCGTAGAAGGCCTTGGCGCGGTCGACGTCGGAGACGGGCAGTACGACGACTTCGAACTTGAGATCCATCTGGTCATCACCTTCCCTGAGCACCAGCCCGAGCCCGGCAACTCCCCTGCGTCTCCCTGTGGAGGCGCACCACCGCTCCGACTTTCGATGAGCTGCTCGGGAGCGCGAGAGCGATCATCGATCCAGGTCTTGCCGCGACGGATCTCCGCGGCGCGGCGCGCCGGAGCTGCGCGGCCGCCCTTGTCGAGCGCTCGGCCGGAGGCTCCCACGGCGAAGCGCCATTCGCTCGATCAGGCCATTTCGAGCGTAGCAACATGTATCGCCGGGTGCCTTCCGGCGAAGGGCCACCGCGAATGATCCGTGGGCGGACCGGGGCGAAGGTGCCGCCTGTGCGCTCAACCGTCCAGGAGCACGCCCGGGTTGAGGATTCCGCCGGGGTCCAGGGTGCGCTTCACGGCTCGCAGGGCCTGGGCGAAGGGCTCGGGGCGCTGGAGGTCGTACTGGGGGCGGTGGTCACGGCCCACGGCATGGTGGTGGGTGATGGTGGCGCGGTGGCGGTGAAGGACCTCGCCCGCGACGGCCTTCAGGTCGTCCCAGACGGCCACCTCGTCGCCGGGCCGCCCCCCGCAGATCACGGTGAAGTAGGGAGCCGCGCCATCGGGATAGACGTGCGTGAGACGGCAGTTGACGATCGCGGGGTGCCCCGTCGCCTTGTGTGCGGCGGCGCCGACCTCCGTGCGGACGGCGTCGATCAGTGCGGGCAGCCGGTCCCACGTGGTGGCCGTCTCGAAGGTCTCCGTGACGGCGCCCATCCGCGCGAGCCCGTCCCGCAGGTAGGGCATGCGCAGGAAGGCGGAGCGCCAGGCGCCGACCGCCCCGTCGGTGGATGCGCCCCGGCCGGAGGCGTCCGCCTCGGTCCGGCCGCCGTGGGCGCGGGCCGCCTCCACGGCCTCGGCGAGGCGGTCTTCCACGGGGCCGGTAGACGACTCGAAACCGAGGACCAGCACGGCGGAGCCGTCCCGGGCCGCGCCGGAGAGAGCGGCCTCGCCGGCGTCGAGCAGCCGGCAGTTGGCGGGCGCGAGGTCGGACTGGGCGAGGGCGCGCACCGCGGGGAGCGCGGCGTGGAAGTCGGTGAAGGACACCGAGGCGGAGGCCTTGTGCCGGGGGCGTTCCTGCACCCGCATCCACGCCTCGGTGATCACGCCCAGGGTGCCCTCGGACCCGAGGAACAGACGGTCCGGCGAGGGGCCCGCTCCAGATGCGGGAAGCCGCCAGGAGGTGCTGGTGCCGGCGGGGGTGACCACGCGGAGGGACTGCGTGAAGTCGTCGATGTGGGTCCGGCCGGTGGCGTAGTGCCCGCCCGCCCGGGTGGCCAGCCAGCCGCCGAGGGTGGAGAACTCGAAACTCTGCGGGAAGTGGCGCAACGTCAGCCCGTGCGGCCGGAGTTGGTTTTCCAGCCCGGGGCCGAGGACGCCCGCCTGGACACGAGCGGCGCGGCTGTGGGTGTCGATCTCCAGGACCCGGTCCATGGCGGTCAGGTCCAGCGACAGCACCGCGCGGTGGACCTCGCCCCGGTACTCCACGCCGCCGACGACCGACGAGCCGCCGCCGTAGGGGACGACGGCCACCTGCCGCTCACCGGCCCACTCCAGCAGGTCGGCCACGTCCTGGTCACGGGCCGGACGGGCGACCAGGTCGGGGATCCGGCCCGGCCGGCCACGCAGGGCGCGCGCGACGTCGCGGTAGGCCTTGCCCATGGCGTGGGCGGCGCGCACCTCGGGGTCGTACGTCACCAAGTGCGTGAGACTGCGCGGCGCTTCGGCGGTGGGGCTGCCGATGTGCAGGTCGGCCACCTCGGGCAGGGGCAGGGGCCGCGCCAGGGTGCCGGGCACGAGGGCGCTCAGCGCGACGCATTCGGCGTCGTCAGGGTGGGCGTCGGCCCACCCCCATCCCCACCAGGAGCGGTTCCGGGGGGTGCGCGCCGCGTTCTCGGACATGGGGCTCCTTCATCGAACTTACCTGAAGGTAAATTACCTAGTGGTAAATTTCTCCCATGGCAACCCCCTCACCCCGGGCGGGCACCAAAGGCGTTCCACGGGCCCGGCGCGAGCAGCAGATCCTCGCCGCGGCCACGGAGGAGTTCGGCCGCCGTGGTTACGAGGGCACCTCGCTCGCGGCGGTCGCGGCTCGCGTCGGTGTCACCAAGACGCTGCTGCACCAGTACTTCGGGGCCAAGCAGGACCTGTACCTCGCCTGCCTGGTCCCGGTCGGCGACCGGATCCTGTCGGCCATCCGCGCCGCCATGGAGGACACGACCGGCGCGCGCGTCCCCGAGCGGGCGGTCACCGGTGTGCGCAGCCCCGGGCCCGAGGCTGCCGCGGACAAGAGCGGCGAGTCCGCGCCGCCGACACCGCTGCGGGTCCTGCACGGCCTCTTCACCGCGCTGGAGGGACAACGGGAGGCATGGTTCGTCCTCTACGACACCTCCCTGCCGGCCGACAGCGAGGCCGCCCGCCGCGCGCGGCGCTACCGGGCCGCCGTCGACGCGTGTGCGGCACGTGGCACCGCCGACGTCCTGCTGGCGGCCGATTCCTTCGACGCGCTGGACGCCGATGCCCTGCGCCACGCCTGGCAGGGCGTGGCCACGGCGCTTGTCCGCTGGTGGATCACCCATCCCGAGGAGTCCGTGGAGGCGATGACGGAGCGCTGCGCCCGCCTGTTCGCAGCGGCTCGGGACGCTCTCGGTACGCCTGATTGATCGCTCGCGTGCCAGGCCGCCGCTCAGCATCGTGAGCACGATGAGCGACAAGCCCGAGCGATGGACCGGCGCGACTGGATTCGCCCGGAGGACCCGGAACCGAAGCTGTACGGCGCCCGGGACGCCGGCTTCGAGGGCGCCGTGGCGGAACAGGCGCTGGTGGAGGGCGCGTTCGCCGACCTCGCTCGCGAACAGGCGGCGACCGACGCGGCGTTGCTCGAGTACGCGGATCTGGGCACGCGGGTGGGCAAGGACGGTACGGCGGTGCGTGAGCTGTGGGTTCACCGCATCGAGGAGTACGCCCGCCACTGTGGGCACGGCGATCTGCTGCGCGAGTGCGTGGACGGCCGGGTGGGCCAGCAGGCGACCGGCAGCACACGCACCACCGGGCGCCGCCCGACGACCGGCGGCGCCACACCGCTCACGCCTCCTCCGGCACCGGCCGCCGCAACAGATAGGCGGCGGCAGACGATACGAGTACGGCCATGCAGCCGATGAACACCAGCCCCGCGCCCTCCAGGCCGATCGGTCCCGTCAGTGCCCCCACGCCGATCACCGGCACCGAGATGCCCGCGTAGGCCACCACGAACAGCGTGGAGATCACCGCCGCGTGCCGGTCCGCCGGAGACGCGTGGGACACCGAGGCCAGCGCCGCGCGGAACGTCAGCCCCTGCCCGGCTCCGCCGACGAGCGCGCTCAGCACCACCAGCGCCAACAGGTCCCAGTACAGCGCTCCCGCGAGCAGCGCCAGTCCGGCGAGGAGTCCGGCGCAGCCCAGCGGCAGTGATCGCCGCACCCCGATCGGGCCGACGGCCAGTTGCCCGCCCGTCGAGGCGAAGAAGGCCAGTGCGACGACCAGCCCGCTCACGGCGTGATTCTGCATGTCCAGGGACTCGGCCAGGAACGCGGGGCTGACCGACGTGAAGACCCCGAACAGCGCGAACCCCACGAACGAGGCGGTGGCCGCGGGCCCGAACACCGCCCGTACCTGCGCGGGCAGAGCGGGCCTATGGGGCCGTACCGTCCTCAGCGGCATCCGTTCCCGTACGGTCTCCGGAAGGCGCAGCAGGACGGCGACCGAGGCGGCCACCAGCGCGAGGTGCACGACGAACGGCAGGTAGAGGGGCCAGGCGGCGTACTCCGCCAGCACTCCGGCGAGCAGCGGGCCGCAGCCCAGCCCGCCCATGTTGGCCGCCGTCGCCACGAACGTGGCGCGTGAGGCGCCGCCGTGCGGTGCCAGCTCCATCACGTACGCCGTGGCGGCCCCGGTGAACAGCCCCGCCGACACTCCCGACAGCAACCGTCCCGCATACAGCCAGCCCAGTTCCGTGGCGCACAGGAAGCACACGGCGCTCGCCGCCGCGAATCCCAGACCCCACAGCACGACGACACGTCGGCCCACGGCGTCCGAGGCGTTGCCCACCAGCAGCAGTACGCCGATGACCCCGAAGGCGTACACGGCGTACACGACGGTCACCGTGAACTCGGAGAACCCGAACTTCTCCTGATAGAGGGGATACAAGGGGGTCGGCAGCGTGGTGCCGGCCATGCACACGGCGAACACCGCCCCAGCGAGCACACACTCACGCCATCCTCGGCGAACGCCGTCCATGTCGCCGACGGTAACTGCCCGGACACCGGAACCGTCCGCACGGCACGCCCTCCCGACGCCAAGTCATGGTCATGCCCACAGGCGGGCATCACGCGTTGCCGGGCCCGGGGGCGCCGGGCTGCGGTCCGTTCGGGGGCGGCCGACAATGGTGAGCGGGTCGCCTGTCCACCCGTCCAAGACACCGCGGCGCCGCCCGAGAGGAGCGTGCTCATGCGCGCTGAGTCTTCGCCGGCCGCGCGCAGAGCAGCTTTCATCGCGGTCGCCGTGATCATCAGCGCCTTCTCGGAGGCCGTACGTCACCGGCTCGCGCTCCTCCTCGGTGCGCCACCGCTCGGCCCGCACACGCGCCATGACGGGCGTCTGCCATGAAGGGCGGAACGGAGCGGACGGAGATCCTGCGCCGCTCGGTGCGGGTGTCGCTCTCCGCCGCCGCCGGCTTCTACCCCTTCCTGTACGGGCTCGACGACCCGGTCGTGGCGCTGTACGCGCTGTTCGCGCCGATCTCCCTCGGTCTGCTGTCCTCGATCCCCGGATCCGGGCGGCAGCGCGCCGAGGTGATGCTCAAGGCGCTGCCGGTGGGCCTGCTGCTGGTGGCCCTGGGGACCGTGCTGGCGGTGCAGACCTGGGCGGCGGTGGTCGGGATGCTCGTCGTGGGCTTCCTGCTCGCCTTCGCCGCGATCGCGGGGCCCCGGCCGGCCGGAGCGGCGCCAGGGCTCCAGCTCTTCTACATCCTGGCCTGCTTCCCGCCGTACGAACCCGAGACCCTGTGGCTACGGCTGGCCGGGCTCACCTATGGCGTGGTGGTGCTGGCGCTGTGCGAGCTGTTCCTGCTGCCGCAGCCCCCCGTACCGACCTACCGGGAGACACTCGCGCGCGCCCTCGTGACGGCGGGCGACACCATCGTCGGACGCGGCCACCTCTCCCCCACCGAACTGCGGGACGCCGGCGCGCGGCTGCGGCTGTCCGACGCCCCGCCGGCGGAACGCCCCGCCGGCCCGGGTCGCGCCGCCCGCGGCCTGGCCCAGGCGGGGTCCGCCACGCGCCGGCTGCTCGAACAACTGGCCCATCTGACCGAGTCAGGCGAACTGCGCCCGCTCGTCCGGGACGGCACCGGTGCGGCTGCGGACCCTGATGCGGATGTCGACGGCAAGGACGGCGAGGACCGTTGTGACGTGGCGTCCGGGTCGCTGCTGCCACAGGTGGCGACCTTGTGCCACGAGACGGCCGCGGCCTTGCGGACCGGCCGGGCCGCCCCCGGCTCGCAGCGGATGAAAGCGGCGATCGACGGCTTCCAGCAACTGCGCATCCGGCAGGTGACGGAGCCGGCGTGCGAGGTCCCGCCGGTGCCGGTGCTGCGCCGGCAGGCGGCACTGCTGGCGGTCGCCGAGTCCGTCCGGGTCCTGGAGATCTCCGTACGGGTCGCCCTCGACGGGCGGCGTACCCCGCCCATCGAGCCACGGGAGCTGTTCTGGTACGCGCAGTCCTCCACCCCCTGCCTGTGGTCGCGCCGGATCGTCGGCAACATGACGCTGCGCTCGGTGCAGTTCCAGAACGCCCTGCGCATCGCCGTGGCACTCGCCGCCGCACGGCTCGTCGCCGGTTCCCTCGACCTGACGCACGGCTTCTGGGTACTGCTGGCGGTACTCACGCTGAGCCGCACCACCGTCGGAGAGACCTGGACCGCCATCCGCAAGGCCGTCGCGGGCAATCTCGTCGGCGCTGTCGCGGCGGGCGCGCTGCTCATCGGCCTCGGCCAGCACACCGAGGCCTACGCCGCGCTCCTCGCGCCGGGCATGCTCATCGCCTTCGCGCTCGGGCCGCTGTTCGGGATCGCCTGGGCCCAGGGGCTGTTCACCCTCGTGGTGGCGACCGCGTTCGCCCAGATCGCCCCCGCGACCTGGCACATCGCCGCGGCCCGGATCGTGGACGTCGTGACCGGCAGCGCCATCGGACTGCTGTGCGCCATGCTGGCCTGGCCGTCCGGAGCCCGCCGGGAAGTACTCCGGACCATGGCCGGGCTGCTGCGGGAATGCGGCCCGCTGATCAAAGGCACCGTCGCGACGCTGACCGCCGTACCACCGGGCTCAACCCCTGCTCCACCGACGCTCCCCACCCTGCACCGGCTGCGCCTCGCCGAGTCCGCCTACGCCCAGTACCGCAGCGAGCCGCGGGGCAGCACGCCCGCCCACGCCGACTGGCACGCCGTACTCATCACCGCCCACCACATCCTGCTCGGCGCCCAGTGGCTCCCTCGCGTCGACCTGCCCGCCACGGCCTTGCCCGCAGACGCCGCCGACCAGGCACGGGCCGGCGCCCGCGCACTGGCGAACACCACCGACCGGCTCGCCGCCCTGTGCGCCGGCGACCTGTCCGAGGGGGAGCGGGGCGGGCCGTCCGCCCCGGAGCCGGGAACGGTGGTCTCCCCGCTCGACGCGGCCTGGTCGACCCGGACCGGACCGGAGGCGGACGGGGCGCAGCCACCCCCCAAGTGGCCGGACGACGACCGGTCCGCCTCATCTGGGCCGAGACCCGCTCTCTGCGAGCCGGACGAGACGCGGCCGGCGCCCCCGCACCCGGACCGGACCCCGATGCCCGCGCTGGTCGACCTCGACGTCTGGCTGCGCAGCGTCACCGCTCAGCTCACCCGCATCGAGGACAACCTGCCCGAGACGGTCCGCCAGGCGGAACGCCGCACGACAGCTGCGGGCGTCCCCGGATCCGCGTCCCGCCCCGGCGGGGACAGACGTTAGGGCGCGCGCGGTGACCAGCCGGAGTCCGCACGCCGCGCTGCGGCCACCGTCGCCGCGCCACGGATGGGTGTGGTGGCTGCCGCTGGTCGCGGTGATGATCGACATGGTCGCCGAACTCCTCGTCCACGGGCGCGAACCGGTGAGCTTCATGCTCATCGCCGTCCCCCCGCTGGCCGCGGCGACGCGCGGGCCGCGGGGCACGGCGCTGTCGGCTGTGGTGTGTCTGGGCCTGGAGATGTGGATGGCCGCTCGGCGTCCCGGCCACTTCGACGAGCAGCACCACATTGCCATGTATGTCGCCACGTTCCTGATCGGCATCGCGAGCGTCGCGCTGTCCTGGCAGCGGGAGCAGACGCGGCAACACCTCATCCGGGCCGGCTCCGTCGCCGAGACCATGCAGCGCACCCTGCTGCGCCCCGTACCGCCCCGGCTGGGCCACCTGCGGGCCGCCGCCTTCTACGAGGCCGGCGAGGGCGGCACGCTCGTGGGTGGGGCTCTGTACGACGTGTGCGAGACGCCCTTCGCAGTGCGGGCCGTCATCGGCGACGTCCGCGGCAAGGGGCTGAACGCCGTCCAGACCGTCGCGGCCGTACGGGGCAGTTTTCGTGACGGCGCTGGTCCTGGAGTTCCCGCCCGAGCTCAGGGTGCCCGGCGCCTGACGACCGCGCCCGCGCCCGCGCTGCCACTGTCGATCGTGTCCTTCCTGCGCACCGACTCCCGGCACTGGTCGACCCAGTCGACAACGACGACCGCGCCGCCCTCGCCTTCACCCGCGACGCCACGCCCCCTTTCCGTCTCCCTGACAGACGCGCCCCTGAAGCCCTTGACCATGTCAGTCTTATTACGCAACTCTACTGCCAAGGGTGCCTTGGCGATGAGGAGGCGGACGCGGTGGAGTGGACGGGTGCGCGGTATGCGGACACGCCGACGGTGGAGGTGACGACCTGGGTCGACGCCCCGCCGGAGCGCGTGTGGGAGCTGGTGTCGGACGTGGGGCGCATGCCCGGGGCGAGCGCGGAGCTGCAATCGGTGGAGTGGGTCGACGGAGCCGTCGGGCCGGGAGTGGGAGCCCGGTTCCTGGGACGCAGCGCGCATCCGGAACTCGGGGAGTGGGAGACGGTTTCGACCGTCATCGAATGCGAACGGCCAAAGGTGTTCGCGTGGGCGGTGGTCGATCCGGAGAACCCCACGGCCGTCTGGCGGTTCCGGCTGACGCCGAGGGACGACGGGACCGAGCTGTCGCAGTGGGTGCAGATGGGGCCGGCCCCATCGGGGCTGTCCCTCGCGATCGAGGCCATGCCGGACAAGGAGCAGAAGATCGTGTTCGTGCGCATGCGGGAGTTCGAGCGCAACATGACCGCCACGCTCGAACACATCAAGCAATGGGCGGAGGCGTGATGCGCACGGCGACGACGGTCGAGGCGTCGAGCTTCGGCACCTGGTCCGCACAGGCCGACTTCGTCGTCGAGGCCGAGAAACTCGGTCTCGACATCTGCTGGGTCGCCGAGGCCTGGGGATCCGACGCCCCGTCCGCCCTCGGCTTCTACGCGGCCCGCACCGAACGGCTGCTGCTCGGCTCCGGGATCATGCAGGTGGGCACGCGCACCCCGGTCTCCCTCGCGCAGACGGCTATCACCCTGTCCAACCTCTCCGGCGGACGCTTCCTGCTGGGACTCGGCCCCTCCGGCCCCCAGGTGATGGAGGGCCTGCACGGCGTACCGTTCGCCCGCCCCCTGGCGCGCGTCCGGGAGACCGTGGAGATCGTGCGGCAGGCGATCGCGGGCGGCAAGATCGCGCACACGGGCTCGGAGTTCCAGATCCCGCTCCCCGGCGGGGAAGCCGTTCCCATGCGGCTCTCCGTGCGGGCCGAGCACCCCGTCCCCCTCTATCTGGCGGCCCTGTCACCGGCCATGCTGAAGCTCACCGGGCAGGTCGCGGACGGCTGGCTCGGCACCAGCTTCGTCCCCGAGGGCGCGGCGGACGCCTACTTCGCCCCGCTCGAAGAAGGCCTGACCGCCGCCGGGCGCAGGCGCGCCGACTTCGACGTGTGCCAGGGCGCGGAGGTCTCCTTCGCGGCGGACGAGGAGGCGCTCGGCGCCATGATCGCCGACCGCAAGAAGGAGCTCGCCTTCAGCCTGGGCGGCATGGGATCGGCGTCGACCAACTTCTACAACCGGGCCTACAGCCGACAGGGTTGGGCCGAGGTGGCGGCGGAGGTACGGGAGCGCTGGCAGGCAGGTGACCGCGACGGCGCGGCCGCCCTCGTCACCGACGAGATGGTGCTGGCCACCACGCTCATCGGCACCGAGGAGATGGTCCGGAAGCGGCTGCGCGTATGGCGCGACACCGGGGTCGACACGGTCCGCCTGTATCCGGCGGGCGCGACCCTCCAGGCCCGGCTCGACACGCTGGGCAGGGCGATCGAGCTGGTCCGTGAACTCGACAGCGAGGCCTGAAACCCACGCCGATCCGATGTCTCGGTGCCAGGCCCGGCACCCCGCCCAAGGGCCACCCGGCACCGAGGCCGCGGCCCCCTCGCCCCTCCCGTCACCCCTCCAGGTCGAGACCGAAGCGAGCCCGCACATCGGGCCGCTTCAGCAGGCGGGCCGGGTAGCCGGGCCCGGTGGTCACGGCCACGTCCGCGTGCCGCAGCGGCTCGCCGCAGGAGGAGCACACCACCTGGGGCCGGGTGTCGTGGTCGCAGGTGGTGTGGTGCATGACCACGGGGACGCCTTCCTCGCCGGCCAGCCAGCGGTCACCCCAGGCGCTGATCGCGGCCAGGACGCCGAAGAAGTCGCGGCCCTTCTCCGTCAGCCGGTACTCGTGGCGGACCGGCTCGGTCTGGTAGACGCGGCGCTCCAGGAGCCCCGCGTCCTCCAGCCGCCGCAACCGATCGGCGAGGGTGTTGCGGGCGATCCCCAGCGAGCCGATGAAGCCGTCGAAGCGTGACTCGCCGTAGAAGACCTCCCGCAGGACGAGCATCGTCCAGCCGTCGCCCAGGATGTCCACCGTACGAGCGATCGAGCAGGGCCAGCCATCGAAGGACGTCCGTCTCATACCTTCGACCATAACAGTCTCATGATGAGATGCGGTGGTCCCGGCAGCTCGCAGGAAATGCCCCGGGCGAGGCCCTCCGCGCTCAGCGAGGCTTCTTCAGGGTGACCTTCCCGGCCTTCTTGGTGAACAGGGCACCACCGACGCTCATCGAGACCAGCAGGGTGTACTTTCCGGCCGGGACACCGGAGACGTCGATTCCTCCGGTCCCCGTCGTGAAGTATCCGAAGTCGTAGTTCCCGAGGTCTCCGGCCGGCTTGTGCGGCCGTACGACGTCGGGGTTCTTCTTCACGCCCAGAGGGAAGGAGTGGCATTCCTGCCTCCCCTGGAGTACGAGGTAGTAGAAGGCATGCGCGTCACGGTCGGCATTCCTTCCGGGCAGGAAGAGAACCCCCTCCGCGTGGATCTTCTGGTCGCGCTCCTCCGCCTTCCCGGCGGAGAAGCACACCCCGGCGGAATCGATTCCCACGATGCTCCGCTTGACCAGCTTGAGACCGCCCTTGCCGCCCCGGAAGAGAAGCTCCGAGTCACCGCAGGCCTGACGTCGGTCGACCGCGTTCTGTGAGATCAGCCGCGTCCGCCGCTCGATCCCCTCGTCCTCGCTCGTGATGCAGACGGAGACGTCGTACGTACCCTGCGGGAGACCGGTGAAGGCCAGCTCGCCCTGAGAGGCGAAACCGCCCATGGCGTACTCGCAGAAGTACTCGTCGAAGTAGTCCCGGTAGAGCCTGATCTCCTTGGTCGACTCCAGTGGGTACGTCCAGGTCTCGCCGTCCTTCTCCAGGACGAGCTGCTTGGTCTCGACCGCCGGACCGTCGGGCGACACGCCCGGCAGGAAGGCGTGCCCCTTCAGCTGCAGACACCCGTCCGCGAACTCGGCACTCCGGAGAGTGGCCAGTGCGGTGTCGCGTTCCCGGAGCCCGGCGAGGTGCTCGGCGGCCGCCTCCGGGTCCTCGGAATCGGTCCCGATCCGGACCTCGCCCCACCGGGGAGCGGCGCCCTCGGTCAGGGAGTACACGATGCTCAGGATGGACGGCAGCGCCTGCCGGACCACCTCGTCGTGCCGTCGTACCGTCGGCGATTCCACGAAGAGGAAGTTGAAGTTCTCGTATTCCCGCAGGGCGGGGAGGTAGTGCTCGACTTCCTGCTCGTACTGATAGTCGCCGGGAGAGGAGACCACATATATGTTGCGCTTGAGGTCCGACCTCTGCGCGAGGACGTCCTTCATGACGGCGTCCATCGTCGCGACGTTCTCTTCGGACTGCCCCTCGCCGAGGACGGCGTCTCCGAGCTGCCCGTGGCCCTTGGAGTAGCTGCCGAGGAAGTACTGCGGCGTCGAGGCCACGATGTTCTTGTAGTCGTACTTCAGGCCGTAGTAGAGCGCGGCACTTCCGCCCTTGGAGGCGCCCAGGAGCGTCACCTCGTCCCGGGTCACCCGCAGTCGCCGCATGTGGTCCTCGATGAGGGCCTGTATGGAATCCGTGACGCTGAAGTCCATATTCCTCGCCACGTAGTACGAGGCCCCACCGTCGAAGTGGTCACGGATCCTGAGGATGTTGCACTTGACGCTCTCCAGCGCGTTGCCGAAGCCGTACTTGCTGCCCACGGACGAGAACACGACCAGCAGATGTGGGTGGTCGCCCTGGGCCGGGCGGAACTGGAACTCGACCGGCCACTTCCCGTGCACCTCCACGCTCTCCCTGTAGGCGCGGTTCCTTTGGGTGGCGTAGTTGGGCGACAGCGGAGGCAGGGCGTTCTTCATGGCGGTATGCGGACTCTCTGGCCAGGTGTTCGGATGGGCTGCGCTCCGGCGGAGTATACGGAGTGTCCATCTGATGGTCGGCCAGAAGTAGGCAACGGTCACCGCGACGTGCTCCGCCGACGGCCGGCGTCAGACATCTCGGCGCTCCAGAGGCCAACCCCCTGGTGGCCACAGCGGCTCGGTGTCACCCGAAAGGCCCTCCGGCGACCATCACCGCCGGCGGAGGATCTCGTCCGCGGCGTGCGCGGCGGCAAGGTCGCCGACCGGATCCCGGCGCGGGCCGTGCGCGAGGCAGATGCGCTCGCGCCGGCGCACCGGGACGCCGGCCCGGGTATCCGCATCGCGCCGGCCTGCCGACCCCGGAGCCCGCTCTCGATCATGTTCCCGCGTGGCACCGCATGCCTCCGACCGGCGCCGCTCCCCCGCGCCGTGCCCGTGATTCGTGAGACGCGCCGCTCCGGTTCTCACATATAAGCGCACAAAACAGGTCTTATACATTCATGCAGAAATTTACGCGGCGCACCTTGCTCGGTGCCTCGATCGTGGCCGCCGGATCGGGAACTCTGGCCGCCTGCTCCGGGCCCGGCGCACCTTCCGAAGGCGGAGCCACCGGCCAAAGGGGCGCCAGGCACAGTGCCGGCAACTTCATCCCCAAGGGACCCAAGGGATACGTCAACCCGTCCGATCCCGAGGTCCTGGCCGCCGAGAAGAAGCGCGGGTCCGGGCCCGTCCGCAAGTTCAAGCTCACCGCCACCGAGGCGTCCATCGACCTGGGCGGCCGGACCGTCCGAACATGGGCGTACGGCGACTCGCTGCCCGGGAAGGAGGTCCGGATCACGGCAGGCGACGTACTCGACCTCACGCTCGCCAACCATCTGCGCGAGGCGACGACGCTGCACTCGCACGGTATTCGGATGCGCTGCGACATGGACGGCGTACCGGGTCTGACGCAGCGTTCCATCAACCCCGGCGAGGACTTCACCTACCGCTTCGCGGTGGGGCACCCCGGCACCTACTGGCTGCACTCGCACTCGGGCATGCAGCTCGACCGCGGTCTGTACGCACCGCTGATCGTCGAGGACCCCAAGGAGCCGCTGTCCTACGACAAGGAGTGGGTCATCGTCCTGGACGACTGGGTGGACGGCGTGTCCGGGTCCACCCCGGACCGCGTGCTCGGCCAGTTGCGGGGCGGCGAGGCCTCGCCGATGGACATGGGCGAGGGCGCGCACGGCCCGAACAGCGCCAAGTCCGGCGGTCCGCGGGAGTCGGCCTCAGCCAGGGCCGCCGGCCCCGACCGCGTCCTGCGCGATTCGTACAGCCGCGTCCTGGAGAGCATGGGAGGCAACGTCGACTACCCGCACTACCTGATCAACGGCCGCCTCCCGGGGGCTCCTTCGGTCTACAAGGCCCGCCCCGGGGACCGCATCCGGCTGCGCATCATCAACGCGGGAGGCGACACCGCCTTCCGGGTGGCGCTCGGCGGTCACGAGATGACGGTGACCCACACGGACGGCTACCCGGTCGAGCACACGAGGACGGAAGCGCTGCTGCTCGGCATGGCAGAGCGCTACGACGTGATGATCACCGCCGGCGACGGGGTGTTCCCGCTGGTCGCGATCGCCGAGGGCAAGGGCGCGAGGGCGATGGCGGTACTGCGCACCAGCAGCGGTTCCATCCCCCCGCCCACCGCGCACCCGGACGAGCTCGACGGCATGCTCGTGCCCGCCAGGCGCCTCGTGCCGCACGAGTCCGTCGCCCTCAGCGACGACGAGCCGGACCGCGAGATGCGCATCAAGCTGACCGGCGGGATGGAGAACTTCGACTGGGGCTTCGACCACGAGCCCTACTCCATCGAGAAGCGCATCCCGATCCGCGAAGGCGAACGTGTCCGTCTGAGCCTCATCAACGCCACCGACATGTGGCACCCGGTGCACCTGCACGGCCACACGTTCGCCCTCACCGGCATCGACGCGGTCGGGGCCCGCAAGGACACCGCGCATGTGCTGCCCCACCGGAAGCTCGTCATCGACTTCTACGCCGACAACCCCGGCCTGTGGATGCTGCACTGCCACAACCAGTACCACTCCGAATCCGGCATGATGACCATCCTCGGCTACCGGAAGTGACGAGCTCCCGTGCGCGGGACATGAGCCCTCGGTGGCTCCCGACCTCGGGCCCCGGCCGCGTGCCGGGACCCGGCCGGGGCAGCCGCCCTCCGGCTCGCCCGCCGTGTGATCCCCACGCCGGTCCGTAGCCCACCCGGGTCCTCCTGAGCCGCTTGGACGCAGTCGCGGCGGTGCGGCACATCGGCGCCGCCCACCTGACGAGCCATGTCGCTGACCGTCGAACCGAGATCGGCAGCGGCCGGACGCGAAGGAGGCCCCGCGGTGGGTGAGCTCCAGGAGGCCGCTGCCGAGCCGGATCGCCCGCGCGCGGCGGGCGAGGGCGTCGTTCAAGGGCTGAGCAGGCGCAGCACACCGCCGCCCGCCCACGGAGGGCCACCGTAGAAAGGCACCGCATGGCCTCCACCACCGCGCACGGCGCCGAGTCGGGCTACGACCACGTCATCGTCGGCGGCGGCACCGCCGGCTGCGTGCTCGCCGCCCGTCTGACCGAGGACCCCGACTGCCGGGTCTGCGTCATCGAGGGCGGCCCCAGTGACGTCGGCGACGAACGCATCCTGCGGCTGCGCAACTGGATCAACCTGCTCGGCTCGGAGTTCGACTACGGATACACCACCGTCGAGCAACCGCGCGGCAGCTCCCACATCCTGCACTCACGGGCCCGCGTGCTCGGCGGCTGCTCCTCCCACAACACGCTGATCAGCTTCCTGCCGCTGCCGCAGGACCTCGACGACTGGGTCGAGCGGGGATGCTCCGGCTGGGACCCGGCGACGATCCTGCCCTACCGCGGCCGGCTGCTCACCGAGATCGTCCCGGTGGCCGAGGCCGACCGCAATCCCATCGCCGAGGACTTCGTCACCGCGGCCTCACGTGCCCTCGGCGTCCCCGTGATCGACGACTTCAACGCCGAGCCCTTCGCCGACGGCACCGGCTTCTTCTCGCTGGCCTATCAGCCGGAGGGCAACCTGCGCGCCTCCGCGTCCGTCGCGTACCTCCACCCCGTCATGGACCGGCCCAACCTCACCCTGCTCCTGGAGACCTGGGCCCATCAGCTGCTCCCCGACGGGTCGGGGCGGCTCACCCGCGTCGCCGTCCGCGATGCCGACGGCCGGCCCGCCACCGTGCGCGCCGAGCGCGAACTCCTGCTGTGCGCCGGCGCCATCGACACGCCTCGTCTGCTGATGCTCTCCGGCATCGGGCCCGCCGACGCCCTGCGCGACCTGGGCATCGAGGTGCGGTCCGACCTGCCCGGAGTGGGGGAGAACCTGCTGGACCACCCCGAGTCCGTGATCGTCTGGGAGACCGCCGGGCCGCTGCCACCCAACTCGGCGATGGACTCCGACGCCGGTCTGTTCCTGCGCCGGGACAAGGACCAGCCGCGGCCGGACCTGATGTTCCACTTCTACCAGGTGCCGTTCACCGTCAACACCGAACGTCTGGGCTACCCCGTGCCGCGGCACGGGGTGTGCATGACGCCGAACGTGCCGCGCGCCCGCTCCACCGGCCGCATGTGGCTGCGCAGCGCCGACCCCGCCGAACATCCCGCCCTCGACTTCCGGTACTTCACCGACCCCGACGGCCATGACGAGCGCACCGTCGTGGACGGTCTGAAGGTCGCCCGCGAGGTCGCCGCCACCGCCCCGCTGCGCGACTGGCTGGTGCGCGAGGTCGCGCCCGGCCCGGATGTCGTCTCCGACGCCGACCTCTCGGAGTACGGACGCCGCGCGGCGCACACCGTGTACCACCCGGCCGGCACCTGCCGCATGGGCGCCCCGGCCGACCCGACGGCCGTGTGCGACCCGGAGTTGCGACTGCGGGGCGTCGAGGGCGTGCGGATCGTCGACGCGTCGGTGTTCCCGACGATGCCCACCATCAACCCCATGGTGACCGTCCTGCTCGCCGCCGAACGCGCCGCCGACCTCATCACCGGCCGCCCCGGTCCCGCGGGCCGGCAGGCCGGACGGTGACCGGTCCGCGGCCCGCCGCGCCGACGTCCGGCACCCCCGAGGGAGAGCCCGGCTCGGAGTTCCGCAAGGACATGGGCCCCTGGGCCAACTTCGCCCTCGGCTTCACCTACCTCTCCCCGGTGGTGAGCACCTACACGCTCTTCGGTACCGCTCTCTCCACCGGCGGACCCCCGATGATCTGGGCGTTCGTGCTCGCCGGATGCGGGCAGTTCCTCGTCGCGCTGATCTTCGGCGAGATCGTGGCCCAGTACCCCATCGCCGGCGGTGTCTACCCCTGGGCCCGGCGGCTGTGGGGCAAGCGCTGGGCGTGGATGACCGGCTGGGTGTACATGTGGGCGCTGCTGGTGACCATCACCTCCGTCGCCTACGGCGCCGGCCCCTACA
The DNA here is from genome assembly GCF_042731435.1 of Streptomyces sp. NPDC059861. Lineage (NCBI taxonomy): Bacteria > Bacillati > Actinomycetota > Actinomycetes > Kitasatosporales > Streptomycetaceae > Streptomyces > Streptomyces sp. NPDC059861. Next base: position 80,564 of record NZ_JBHWJQ010000018.1, read on the forward strand.
TCGCCATCCTCCTCGGTTTCGCCCCCACCGTGCACACCACCGTGCTGTGCACCGCGGTCCTCATCGTCGTCGCCGTCCTCATCAACTACGCGGGCACCAAGGCACTGTCGGCGGCGGCCCTGATCGGTTTCGTCGGCGAACTCGTCGGCGCCCTCGTCGTCGGCGTCTACCTGCTGGTCACCCACCGCCACCACGGGCTCGGGGTCATCTTCGACACCTACGGCACCCAAGGGAACGGCTCCTACCTGCCGGCGTTCCTGGCGGCGGCCATCATCGGCTTCTACCAGTACTACGGTTTCGAGGCGTGCGGCGACACCGCCGAGGAGGTCGCCCACCCCGGGAACGTCATCCCCCGCGCGATGCGCCGCACCATCTACATCGGCGGCGCCGCGGCGACGTTCACCTGCCTGTCGCTGCTGCTGTCCGTCACCGACTTCGACGCGGTCATCTCGGGTGAGGACCCCGACCCGGTGGTACGTGTGCTGTTCGACGCCATGGGCGAGTTCGGGGCCCGGGCGGTGATGGCCGTGGTGCTGATCTCCTTCCTGTCGTGCACCATCAGTCTCCAGGCGGCCGCCGGGCGGCTCATCTACTCGTACGCCCGCGACGAGATGATCGTCGGGCACCGCCTGCTTCGGCAGTTCTCCCACGCCCGCGCGGTACCGGGCTACGCGCTGCTGGTGTCCGCCGCGGTGCCCCTGCTCATCGCCTTCGGTTCGCTCGTCTCCGAGGACGCGCTCACCAACATCGTCTCGTTCGCCATCCTCGGTATCTACGGCTCGTTCCAGATGGTGGTGCTGGCCGCGTTGCGCGCGCGGCTGATGGGGTGGCGTCCGCTGGGAGAGTTCACCCTGGGCCGCTGGGGACTCGCGGTGAACGTGGCGGCGCTGGCCTACGGCATCTTCGCCATCGTCAACATCGCCTGGCCCCGCAAACCGCAGGATCCGTGGTTCGAGAACTGGATCGTCCTGCTGTGCGGCGCGGTGGTGGTGGTGACCGGCCTGCTGTACATGTTCACCACCCACCACTACGGCCGCGGCACCGCACCGGCCGGCTGCGCGGTGCCGGACGACGCGGAACCGTCCGCGAACGGACCACGCGCAGGCAGGAAATGACGCGGGCCGGCCACCCGCCGGCCGTCGGGAGCCCCCTCGCGCACCCGGAACGCGACGTCACTGCTCGCCGAGTCCGCGAAGGACAGCAGCGGCGGCAGCGCGCCTCCGGCCAGGAGGGCGCCCAGTTCCTCGCGGTCCCGGTCCGGGAGGGCGGGATCGACCCGGTCCAGCAGGTCCCCGTACGGCGAGCCGGGGACCGGCGGCGTGCTGACGGACAGGTACTCGTTGTCGTCCGCTCGACCTCTTCGGTTACGGGGTGCGGGCCGGGTTCACGGCCGCGAGGCGAGCAGGGCACTTCCGCCACGTGCCGGGGAGCGGTTCGTGCGTCAGTCGTCGCGCAGGTCACGCTGCGCGGTGTACAGGTTGCGCGGACGCACCACGTCCGTGGTGCCGTACAGCTCCAGGCGGGAGCGCAGATCACCGGTGAAGTCCGGTACGTCGATCTGGTCGAACTCGATGACCTGGTTGATGCCGACGGTCGCCGAGCGCGGCGCCAGGCCGTCGATCTTCATCAGCCCCGCGCGGCCGTTGGTGACGCGGATGTTCCAATGGGTGAAGCGCGCGCCGAAGAGCGGCCCGGCGCTCGCGTCGCCGCCGTGGCGACCGTTGTTGTTGACGGTGATGTCGGTGCGGACGTTGGCGAAGGGCATGCCCCGATGGCTGTCGAAGGTGCCCATCGCCATGAGGCCGCGCGACCACACGTTGTACGAGGACAGGCCCTCGACGTTGATGCCGTGCAGTTGCGTGTTCGAGGGCGCGGGGGTGGTGCGCTCCTCGATGGTGAAGTCCTCGACGAGGTTGTCGTGCGAGCCTTCCCGGCAGTAGTAGGGGTGATGGGTGCCGCGTCCGGCCACCCGCGTGCGGCGCACCGTGCACGCCGAGGCGGCGACCAGGCCGAATCCGTTGTCCACGTGCCGCACCGTCACGTCGTCGACCCAGCAGTCGTAGGCGCACTGCAGAACGACGCCGTTGTAGCCCTTGTCGAGCAGATGGGGGGCCTGCGGGGTCTGCACGGCCTCCAGGGTCAGGCCCTCGACGCCGGCTCCCGTGAGCGGGGTCGCGAGAGTGGTCAGCTGCGGCTGCCATTCGGGGCGCACGTCGAGCGGAAGGGGACGCTCCAGGGTGATGTCACGGCCGCGGACGCGCGTGACGCGCACCGGCCACTCGTAGGGCACGTACGAGGTCAGTTTCGTCTTGTCGTCCCAGAAATACGTCTCCGGACCCGGCCCGCCGCCCGCCATGTGCTTCAGAAGGGTGTGGTCGGCGTCGTCGGAGAGGCGGAGCAGGACCAGGGCGCCGGGGCGGAGCCGCGAGGGGTCGGCGACCCGCACGGTCCAGGAGCCCTGCCGGGCGGGCTCGACCGAAGTGAGGGGGCGGAACTCGTCCCGCCGGTTGCCGGTCCAGCCCTCGAAGGGCCACTGCTTCTCCTGGATCGCCGTCACCAGCGAGGTCCAACGTGCCGCCGGGGCCATCCAGATGAGGCCGCCCGCCCAGGACCAGGAGGACTTGTCGCCGCCGTACCGGGAGCCGTAGGCGCCGATCAGTTCGGTGAGATTCCGTGTCGCGTACAGGGTGGTACGGCCGCTGCCGGCACCCCGCAGCACGACGCCGGAGTGGCCGACGCGGATCAGGCCATCGATGCGGAAGGTGCCGGGCGGGATGGTGACCGTGCCACCGCCGGCCTCTCCGGCGGCGGCGATGGCACGGTTGATGGCGGGAGCGGAGTCGGCAGTGCCGTCCGCCACGGCTCCGTAGTCGCGCACGTCGGCCACGACCGGGCGGCGGGGCAGGCGCTCGGCTCCCCCGCGAAAGCCCGCGCGGCCGACGTAGGGGATCTGCGGGTGGGTGTAGGGGTTCCGGGAGAACTCCCGCCAGAGGGTGGGCACTTGTCCCGGCCGGGCGGGGCCGGCGGCAGCCGTGCCGCCGGCCGCCACGAGCGCGGCACCGGCGATCAGGCCGCGCCTGGTGATCCCTCCGACGGGGTGCGCGTCGCTCCCCCGGCGCTCGTCTGGCGTCACGGCCGACTCCCTTCGCGTCCTCGGACTCCTGTGCGGTCCGTCATGAACCTCGCAGCTCCTCAGCTCCGCATCGCATGGCCGTTGTTCAGGTATGTAAACAGGCGGCACATGGGGCCTCGCACCAGGAAGCGTCCTCACTGGCGAGCTATAACGGTGGCCTTCACCTCGGTCGCGGTCAAGCCCGCGGACGAAATAGCGGCTCAGAACATGAATTGTGTTCACAGTGATGAACATCCGCGCGATCCCGGGCTCCTGACTGGCCGTCGTGCTGCAGGCGCCCGCCCGTGGTGGGCGGGCGCCTGCAGCACCGTGGGACGGTGACGTCACCAGGAGCAGTCGGGCACCCCGGCGATCTTCTCGCCGCCCTGGATGTAGATGTTGTTGACCCAGCCGACCTTCCCGTCGGCCAGTTCGACCAGCGTCCACCAGCGGTTGCTGTAGCCGCTGTCGCGGATGGTCTCGCCCTCGCGCTGGCAGTGGCCCTTGGCCGCGGTACGGGAGACGGTCGCGACGACGGTCGGGCAGGAGGCGCGCGAAGGGTAGAAGACGCAGTCCGCGTCCTGCCCGTCGTGACGGACGTTCACGTTCGTCGCCCAGATGTAGATCGACGTCAGGGCCGCCGACGCGTCTGCCGAGGCGGTCGGGGTGGCGGGCCGTTCGGGGGCCGCCGAGGCGGCCGGAGCCAGGGCCAGGAGCCCGGCCGTAAGGGCCGTGGCTGTCATCGCCCTGACGAGGCGTCCTGTGTTCATGCTTCCTCCGGGTTCCGCGCGGCTCAGATGTACTCGCAGTCGATGGTCGGGTCCCCGAGGCTGTCGACCGGCGCGCCGGGTACCGGACTGTTGTTGGAGCCGCCGCCGGCGAACACCGCCGAGATCCAGCCCAAGGTCCTGCCGGGGGTGATGATCTGGACCCAGTAGGTGTTGGTGTAGGGGCCGTCGGTCACACGCCCGGCCTCGCCCCCGTCGACCTGGCAGTAGGCCTTGACCTGGACGCGCGTGAGCCGCTCGGTGGTGGCGAGGTCGCAGGACGTGCTCTGGCACGTACGCACCCGTACGTCACTGGCCCACACGTACACGGACCCGCTCGGCGGGTGCGCGGCCGCCGGCTGGGCGAGCGACAGCAGGATGGAGGCGGCGACCACGACGAGCCCCGCGAGGGAGCGCAGCGCCCTCGGGGCGGAGCGCCGTCCCTTTCCGTCCTCGTGCGTACGTACGTCCGTGCGTGGTGACGTCATGGTCATGGTGGGGTCCTCTCGCGGCGGTGGTCCCGGGCGGCGTGTGCCGCGCCGTCCACCCGTGCGACGGGAGCCGAGCGCCTGCCGTATGACCACCGGGCCGAGTCGCTCGCGGGGCGCGGGCCGCCTCAGCGTCCTGGACCGCCGCCGTCGGGCTTCAGGGGCTCCTGGGCCTCGCGGCTGCCGAGTTCGCGGAAGATGTGCTGCGCCTCCTCCTCGAGCTCGCGTCCCGCCGCCGCCGTGCCCTTGGCCAGTTCGGCGCGGGCGAGGTCCCGCAGGGTGCGGGCACGCCACAGCGGCAGAGCCAGCTTCTCCCAGAGACCGAGCGCCTGTCGCAGGGTCTCGGTCGCGGTCTCCCAGTCCGAGGCGGCGAGGTGCCACTCGCCGATCGTGCGCAGGACGAGGGCCTCGCCGAACATGTCCTGGCGCTCACGGGTGATCTCCAGGCACCGGTCGAGACGTTCCCGGGCCTCGGTCATCCGGCCCTGCCGGAACTCGACCTTGGCCAGGGACTGACTCGCGTACATCACGCCGAAGGCGTCGTCCGTCTCCTCGAAGATGTCCAGGGACCGCCGCAGCAGGGCCTCCGCGCCGGGCAGGTCTCCCCGCGCCCGGTGGCACAGGCCCAGTGAGCGCAGCGCCAGTGCTTCGCCGTGGCGGTCCCAGGCGGTCACGTACAGCCGGTGCGACTGGGAGAGGGCCTCCCATGCCTCGTCGTGCCGGCCCTGGTCCCGGTGCACGCATCCGATGCCGTACAGCACATGGGCCATGGACGCGATGTCCTCCGGCTCCCGGTACTGTTCGAGCGCCGAGGTGAGCAGGGTCAGCGCCTCGGCGAAGCGGGCCTGTTCACGACGGGCCGCGCCCATGCCGGCCAGCGCCTCCGCGCGGCCCCGGCGAACGGCCCGCTCCTCGAACAGGCGCAGTGCCGCGGCGAAGAACGCGTGGGCCTCGTCGAAGCGGTCCTGCTCCAGGCGGAGTTGGCCGAGCCCGTTCAGCAGCCAGGCCTCGCCCTCGACGTCACCACCGCGGCGAACCGCCTCCAGGGCCACGTCGTGCGAGCGGGACCAGGCGTCGAACTGGTTGTAGAGCGCCGCGGAGGCGGCCATCAGGGCGGCGGCGAGTTCGCGGGCGGCGTCGGACATGCCGTGCTCCGCGCAGTGGGTGACCGCGGCGAGCAGGCAGCGCTGCTCGGCGGCGAACCACGCGGTCGGCTCGCCCGCCGGATCCGCCGGCTCCTCCGCGGTGGTGCCCGGAAGGAGCCGTGACGCGCCGCCGGGGCCGCGGGCCGCCGCGCTGCGTGCCAGGCCCAGCCAGCTGTCGACGAGTCTTCCCACCGCCGTCTCGCGCTCGTGCGGGTCCTCGTCGGCCAGACATCGCTCGCGGGCGTGCTCGCGCGCCAGGTCGTGGATGCGGTAACGGGTGCGGCCCGTCTCGTCGGTGCGGACGACCTCCACGAAGTGGCAGTCGACGAGGCGTTCGACCGCGTCCTCCGCCTCGTGCGCGGTCACGTCGAGGAGCGGCCCGGCGACCCAGGCGGCGAAGTCGGGCAGATCCATCAGGGCCAGGCGGCGCAGGGCGCGCTGTTCCTGTGCGTCGAGGTCGGCGTAGCCGAGTCCGAGGCTCGCGCGCACTTCCAGGTCGCCCGCCTGGAGTTCGTCCAGGCGGCGGCGTTCGTCCTGGAGGCGCGCGGCGAGCCGGGCCGGTGTCCAGTGGGGGCGGGCGGCGAGCCGGGCGCCCGCGATACGGAGGGCGAGCGGAAGCCGGCCGCACAGCGCGACGATCTCGGCGGCCTGGCCCGGCTCCAGGGTGGGGCGGGTCGGTCCTGCCACGCGGGCGAGCAGCTGCAGTGCCTCGGGTTCCGAGGGCACGCCCAGATCCAGGTGCGTGGCGCCCTCCAGGGCGACCAGCCGGCGGCGGCCGGTGATCAGCACCGCCGAGCCGCCGCCCGGCGGCAGCAGGGGGCGCAGCAGGGCCTCGCTGACGGCGTTGTCGAGGATGAGCAGGACCCGGCGGCGCGCGATGTGCGTGCGGTACAGGCCGAGGAGCTCCTCCTCGTCGCGGGCGTCGGTGTCGGGATCCATCCCGAGGGCGCGCAGCAGCCGGGCGAGGGCGTCGGCGGTCCGTACGGGCTCGGAGTCCGAGGCGCGCAGGTCGACGAAGAGCTGCCCGTCGGGGAAGAGCGCGGCGGTGCGGTGGCCGACGTGGACGGCCAGGGCGGTCTTGCCGGTGCCGGACCGGCCGGAGATGACCCCGATGGGCGGTGCGGTGCGCAGCGGGTCGCGCACCTGCTCCAGGAGGGCGGTCGCCCAGGCGATCTGTTCGGTACGCCCTATGAAGTCGGCCACGTCAGGGGGGAGTTGGGAGGGCACGGGGCGGCGCGTGCCTTCGTGGGTCTGCTGGAGCCGGGGCGGTGACGATGCGTCCGTGTCCGCAGCCGGGCGGGGCGTCGCCTCCCCCGTGGGTCCGGGGCTCTGTCCGGCAGGGCCCTGTCCGACGGGGCTCCGTCCGGCGTGGCCCTGTGCCGCGGGAGGAGTCACGCGGCGGGCCGGGGGCCCCAGCACCGTGGTGTCGGCCTGGAGCAGGGCCCGGTGCAGTGCCCGCAGTTCCGGGCCGGGGTCGAGGCCCAGTTCGGTACGGAGCAGCCGGCGGCCCTCGTCGTAGCAGCGCAGCGCGTCGGCGACGCGGCCGGTGCGGAACAGCGCGGTCATCAACTGGCCGCGTGGGCGCTCCCGCAGGGGGTGGGCGGCGACGTGTGCGACGAGTTCGGCGACGAGATCCGTGCGGCGGTCCAGGTCCAGCTCGGCGGCGAAGCGGAACTCCTGTGCCTCCAGTCGCTGTTCTGTCAGGCGCATGGCTTCGACGCGGGCGAAGCTCTGGCCGAGCCCTTCCAGCGCGTCCTGTCCGCGCCACAGACGCACCGCCCTGTGGAGGATGTCGACGGCTTCCTCGGCCCGCCCTTCGAGGGCCGCGCTCCGGCCGGCCGTGAAAGTGTCCTCGAAGCATCGGGCGTCCACGGCGGAGGGCGGGAACTCGGCGACGTAGCCCGGGGATCGGGTGCGGATCGCGTCACCGCCCTCCCGGCCGGCGAGGGCGCGGCGCAGTCCGGAGACGTGCGAGGCGACGAGTGCCCGCGCGGTGGCGGGCGGCTCCTCCTCCCAGACGAGGTCGACCAGCCGTTCTGCGGACAGGACCTCACCGAGATGCACGACGAGAGCCGCGAGTATCGCTGTCGGTTTCGCACCGTTCAGCGAAATCCGCTGCCCCCCGCTCGACACTTCGACCGGACCCAGAAGGCGAACGTCCACCGTGTCCCCCGAATTCACGTTCCCGCGAGTCAGGGACAACATACCGGCACCTGCCGACAGGCATGCCTCACACCGCACTGCCCTTCTTCTCTCGGCAGCGCGGTAGGACGGAAAGTGGCCGGAAATCACTGGGTGTCCGGTGAGAATTCCCCCCGATTCGTAGAAGAGGTTGTCCGACTTCCAACCTGTGGACGGAAGGAGGCGCCCCTCCGTATGAGCGGTTTCCGAAGTGACGCATACGGCCGGCCCCCGGGGACCGTCATCCGGGCGCATCGACGACCTCACACGGACCAACCGGAGGGCTCCATGACCGGATCGACGACCAAGCGAACCAGCCGACTGCGCCGCACGGCGGCTGCCGCGGTGGCGGCCTGCGGCGCCGGACTGTCCCTGATCGCGGCCGCGCCGGCTCCGCAGGCCCCGCAGGCCCCGCAGGCCCCGGAGACGACCAGGGTCTACGTCTGGGGGACGGACGTGAACATGCGCGCGTGCGCCGCGTTCTCGTGCCCGCCCTACAGTGGTGTCAAGGTCAGCCGGATGTATGTCACGGCGTACTGCCAGAACACAGGTGACACCGTCAAGGACGGTCCCTACGAGAACAATTACTGGGTCCAGGTGGACGCCGGCGGGCCCCGTGGCTGGATCAGCGCGGTGTACGTGCGGGGGGGCGGCAATTACGACCCCATTCCCGGAGTTTCCGAGAACTTCGAGGACTGCTTCTGACCAAGTCCGGGCACGGGCGCGGCTCCCAGGTCCATCCGGCGGGCGGTGCGCGGGGCGATGACGGGCCATTAGGGCCACTTCGCCCCGCGTACCGCCCGTTTCTCGTATCACCCGCTCCGCGTCGACCCTGCAAAGCGGTTCAGCCGACCTGCAAAGCGGTGCAACGGGCAGCTCTGCAGCCGACCCTGCAGAGAGCTCTGCAGAGAGCTCTGCAGCGGATCTGCAGCGATCCTGCAGAGCGCACCGCCACGCTGTGAGCGTGACGGACATCATCCTGCTTTCGGACCACCGGGTGGCCGGGACCCAAGTCGACGACAACGGCGAGCCCTTGGTCGACGCCCGGGAGGTCGACGCCCTGCGGGTCGACACCCGGCAGGCCGACGCCGACGGCTCGTACGCGCATGTCAGGGCCGGCGTCCTGGGCCGGCTCCTGCTCGCCCAGGACGCGCTGCCCTCGGGCATCCGCCTGCTGATGGTGGAGGGCTTCCGGCCGGCCGCGCTGCAACGCCGCTACTTCGACGAGTACGCGACCACCCTGCGCACCGCCCATCCGGACGCGCGACCGGACCGGATCCGGGAGCTGGCCAGCGCCTACATCTCGCCTCCGGAGGTCGCCCCGCACGTGAGCGGCGGCGCGGTGGACCTGACGCTGTGCACCGCGGACGGTGTGGAACTCCCCCTCGGTACAGAGGTCAACGCCACCCCCGAGGAGAGCGGGGGCCGGTGCCGCACCGGCGCGTCCGGCATCGGCCCCGAGTCCCGGGCCAACCGGGCGGTGTTGAGCCGGGCGATGACGGCGGCGGGGTTCGTCAACTATCCGACGGAGTGGTGGCACTGGTCCCACGGAGACCGGTACTGGGCGCTCATGACCGCGGCGCCGACGGCCAAGTACGGGCCCGCCACGCCGCGCCGCCCGTAACGCCGCGGCCCCGCAGGAACACGCAGGTCCCACCGCAGTACCAGACAGACGGACCCCGGGGGAACACCATGGAAAGCACCTGCATCGCTCCGACGATGACGAGCAAGTCGTCCCTCGCCGTGGAGAACACGGACACGAGCACGACGACCGTCACCCACCACATGACCGCGGCCGAGTTCGACGAGGCCTTCACCGCCGTGATGCCGAGACTGCGGCGCCGGCTGCTGGTCCTGACCGGCAATCCGCACGACGCCGACGACCTGCTGCAGGAGACGTATCTGAGGCTCTCCCGGCGGGCGCGCGCCCGGACCCTGGTGCGGCAGCAGCAGCCGTACGCCTACACCTGCGCGGCGGCGCTGAACCTGCTGCGCGACCAGTGGCGCCACCCCTCGCGCCAGGAGCGCTCCACCGACCGGCTGCCCGAGCCTAGCTGGGACGGCGGCTTCGCGAGCAGGGAGGCCGAGGCGGTGGCGACCGCGCTGCTGCGCGGGCTCTCCCCGAAGGAGGCGGCCGCCGTGATCCTGGTCGACATCGAGGGTCTGACCCACGACATGGCGGGCGAGCGCCTCGGCGCCCACCGCGGCACCGTGCAGCGCAACCGGATGCGCGGACTCGCCAAGATCCGCGCCGCACTCGACGCATACGAACCGGCCTCCGCGCCCGTCTCCTCCACGAAGGCCGACGGGCCCGCGCGGCCCACGCCCACGGTGTGACCGGCGACGGCCCGAGGCAGACCGACCGACTGCCCGGCTCCGCCTACCCGTCGTACGCCCCGCACGCCCAGGACTCGTCCGTGAACCACGAGCCCGTACACCACTCACCCGTACCCGACTCATCCGCACAGCGCTCGAACCACATCAGGGGGACCCGCATGCGCCGCACGAACCGCACACTGGCGATGGCAGGAGGACTGCTGCTCGCCACCACGTTGAGCTGTACCGGGACCGCGCTGGCCGCCGCGGCACCGGCTCCGTCGACGACCGTGGCCGCCGCCGGCTGCCGCGCCCTGGCGAGCGCGTCGGCCCAGGCGCAGGCGATCGTCGACGCCGCGTGCTCGCAGATCGGCGTGCCGTACTCGTGGGGCGGCGGCTCCATCCACGGGCCGACGTACGGTCAGGACTACCCCGGCGGCGGCCCCGGCGCCCACGACAGCCAGGTGAAGGGCTTCGACTGCTCGCACCTGGTGCAGTACGCGGCCTGGCAGGGAGCCGGGATCGCCCTGCCCGAAGGGTCCTGGAACCAGGCCCAGTGGAGCGGCGCCACCGCCCGGTTCGGCCGCGACGAGGGCCTCGGCCCGTTGCAGCCTGGCGACCTGCTGCTGTGGGCGTCGAACCCGGGCAACCTGGGCAGCGTCCATCACATCGCCATCTACCTGGGCGGCGGCAAGATGGTCGAGGCCCGCGAGTCGGGAACGCTCGTGATGGTCAGCGACGTGCGGCTGAACGCCCAGTACGCGGGCGCCCTGCGGATCGCGGGCGGCGAGCAGCCGCCGGCCGGCACGAAGCGCTTCATGACCTGGGGCACCGGCGTCGGCCTGCGCCCGGAGCCCGGCACCGCGAAGCCTCCCGTGACCCGGCTGCCCGGCCCGACGGCGGTGGACGTGCAGTGCCAGACGCACGGCGAGATGGTCCACGCCGAGGGCTACAGCAACGACGCCTGGTCGTACCTGCCGAAGTACCGGGCCTGGATCTCGAACATCTACGTCGACGACCCCGCGGCCTGGCTGCCCGGAGTGCCGGCCTGTTGATCCACGGGCGCCGCCCGTACCGGTGAACCGACCCAACCACCCTTTCCCGCACGGAGGAGAACCCGTCATGCGCGCATTCAAGCGCCCCCAGTCCCTCGGCATGCTCGTCGCCACGGTCGCCGCGGCCGGGCTGGTCCCGCTCACGGCCGGCGCGGCCGACGCCGCCCCGCCCGCCAAGCCCGCCGACTACGCCGGCTCCTGCCCGACCGCCGGGACCATCACCCAGGGCTGGCACTCCGGCCACGACGGCGTCGACATCGCCAACAACCGCGGTACGCCGATCTACTCGGCCGGCCCCGGTACCGTCATCGTCTCCGGCACCGCCAGCGGCTACGGCCAGTGGATCCGCATCCGGCACGACGACGGCACGGTCACCGAGTACGGCCACATGTACGAGCGTCTCGTCTCCGTGAACCAGCGGGTGAGCGGCGGCCAACTGATCGCGCGCATGGGCTCCGAGGGCCAGTCCACCGGCCCGCACCTGCACTTCGAGGCGCACAGCTCCACGTCCAGCACCCGCGGCATGGACCCGGTGCCGTACCTGGCGGCGCGTGGGGTGAGCCTGCCGTGCACGCCGGGCAGCGGCACGCCCGGCACCAACTTCACCACCTGGGGCACCAGCGTCCGGGTGCGGGCCGACGCCCGGCTGAACGCGGCGGTCGTGCGTACGCTGACCGGGCCGACGCCGGTCTTCGTGGAATGCCAGAAGCACGGTGACGTGGTCAACGCCGAGGGCTACAGCAACGACGCCTGGTCCTACATCCCGGGGCTCGGCGGCTACGTCAGCAACATCTACATCGACCACCCCGCCGCCTGGCTGCCGGGAGTGCGTGAATGCTGACCCGGCTCCGCGCCGGTGGGAAGGGTGTCGCGGCGGTCGTCCTGGCCGCCGCGGCGCTCCTCACCCCGGGCGTCACCACATCCGCGCAGGCCGCCGACTCGGCGCCCTGCACCCCCGACCCCGACTACCCGGGCACGTACCGGTGCCCGATCTGGGGCTCGAACGTCAATCTGCGCTCCGCGCCCGACCAGCAGGCGCCGGTCATCGCGACGTCGCCCGACGGCGGGTGGCTGAGGGTGCTGTGCCAGGTCAAGGGCGGTCGCGCGGACTACGGCGGCTACTGGCACACCTGGTGGGTCAAGACCCCGGCGGTCGGCATGGCGCCGTCTGCCTACATGAGCGAGATCTTCCTCGTCGGGGGCGGCGACGACGAGCGCGACTCGGGTCTGCCGAACTGCTGAATCCCTCCGATCCGCGCAACCTCGCCGACCCGCGGAACCTCTTCGACCCACTGAGCACAGGGAGATGCCCCTGGGACCAGGATCGCGGTCCCAGGGGCATCGGCGTGCGGTTCAGCACCCGTTCACGAGCGGGGAGGGGTCCTTGCCGACGTCGACGTTGCCGCCCCAGACCCACGCCCCCTCGTACTGCCCGCCGGTGGCGGAGCCGGCGACGTCGTCCCGGTACCGGACGGCGTTCGTCCAGCCGCCGGCGGTGACGCGTTCGCCCAGGTACCGGCAGTCTGGAGCGTCGCCACGAGGCCGTCGAACGCTCATGATGTCGTCCTTTCCGGTGGTCAGTTCTGGCAGACGCCGACGGAGTCGGCCGGGTCCTTGCCGACGTTGACGTTGCCGCCCCAGGCCCAGACGTTCCGGTAGGGGCCCTTGGACAGGTCGACGCTGTCGTGGACGGTGCCGCGGTACCAGACGTCCGTGTGGTAACCGCCGGCGGTGACCGGCTGGCCGTGCACGTAGCAGACGCCGTCCATGTAGTAACGGTCCCTGGTGGAACCGGTGTTGAGCAGCGGGACGTTCTGCGTCCCGGGCGCCGAGCGGACGTTGCTGTTCGTCTGCAGCGAGACGTAGAACCCGGCGGCGCCGGCATGGGCGGTGCCGGTCGCGGCGAACAGGGTGAGCGCGGCGCCGGCGGCGAGGCCCGCGGCGGCGAGGCGGGTACTGCGCTGGGACATGGGTGCTCCCGGAAGGGTCGGGCCCGGGCAGGGGCCGGGTGGGTGCGTACCGGGGCAAGCGCGCCGTCCCCTGCGGGTGGCGGCGGCCTGCGGCCCGTACCCGGGTGACGGGTGACGGCGCCCCGTCGTATGAGAGCCGCGCGGGCACGGGGCTCCTCGGCCCGGTCCTCGTACAGCGCGCTACGGGACTCCCCCCGCCCCGCCCTCATACGGCGCGGCACGCAACGCCGTCCTGCCGGTGGTGCGAGCGACGCACCACCACCCGACCCGAGGATGGCCATGAAGACTCTGAACAGTGAACGTGGCGGGCGCCTCGCCCGGTCCGCCCGTCGTCGCGTGGTGCATGCCGGCGTGTGTGCCGCCGCCCTCGCGGCGCTCGTGGGCACCACCGCGACCGCCGCCTCCGCCGAGGCCCCCGCGCCGCCTCCGGCGGTCCAGGTCGACGTGCCGGCCGGGGTGACGGCGGGCGTCGCCGTCTTCGACCGCCAGACCGGTGCGTTCACCGAGCAGCTCAACACCGCGGGGCAGTTCCGGTCGGCGTCCGTGGTGAAGCTGCTGATAGCCCTGGACGTCCTCTGGAATCGCACGCCCGACTCCTTGCCGGCCGCCGACCGGTCCCGCATCGACAGCATGCTGCGCGGCAGCGACGACGCGGCAGCGAGCACGTTCTGGGCGAACAACGGCGGAGGCGCGATCATCGACCGGATGATCCCGCGACTCGGCCTGACGGACACAGCCCGGCCACCGTCCACCCACCCCGGCTTCTGGGGTTACACGGCCCTCTCGGCCCGCGACACCGTGAAGATCTACCGCTACCTGCTGGACTCCGCTCCGGCGGCGGTACGCGACTACATGCTCGGCAACCTGCGGCAGTCCACCCGCTGCGCCACCGACGGCTACGACCAGCACTTCGGCATCGCCGGCTCCTTCAACCGGCCCTGGGCCGTCAAGCAGGGCTGGTCGGGCTTCAGCTCCGGCGGGTGCACGGCACCGGCCGCGGCGGCGGCGAAGGAGCCGGCCGGTACGGTCGCGAAGGAGCCACAGGCCGGTGCCAAGGCCGGCTCGGGCACCCGGTCGCCGGCGGGTGCCGACGCCGTCGACCTCGCGCGTCCGGCGCTGCACACGACGGGTGTGGTGGGCGCGGGTGACCGTTCCATCGTGGTCGTCTACACCCTGCACCCGACCGGGACGTCCTACGGCAAGGCCTACACGGACGTGGGGCGCCTGACCCGTTCGCTGAACGTTCCCGGCGCCTCCCGCCCGGCCGGTACCTGGATCGGCACCTGGGGCTCCGGGGTCCGGGTCCGCACCCAGACGACGACCACGTCCGGCGCGCTCACGACGCTGCCGGCCGGCGTCGAGGTCCTGGTCGGCTGCCAGAAGCGCGGCCAGCAGGTCAGCGCGCCGCCCTACGTCAACGACTGGTGGGCCTATCTGCCGCAGTACGGCGGCTACATGACCAACATCTACCTCAGCGTGCCGGAGAACCAGGTTCCCGGGGTGCCGGTCTGCTGACCCGCCGATCGGGACGGCGTGCGACTCATACGGCGTGGGCCGACGCGCGGTCCCCCGGGTGAGACGACTGGGACGACCTTCACGTGAGGGAGAACAGTGATGGGCAAGCGTGTGCTCGGAGCCCTGGCCGCGGTGGCGGCTGTCGCGGGTGTGCTGGGAACGGCGCCGGCGGCCTCGGCCGCGCCGAATCCGCCGGGCTGCCCCAAGGGCTACTTCTGCATCTACTCCGACCTCATCCAGGAGGGCCGGCTGGTGCTGAAGTCGAACGGCAACTGGTCGGGCAGGGCGGTCGGGATGTCCATCTTCAACAACGGCAACCCGTTCCCCGGATACGACCACATCCAGATCGAGTGGGGCTGGGAGGCCGGCGGCGGTCACTACACGGACTGCGTCCACTACAACCCCGGCCCGGGCAACTACTCCCAGAGCTTCGGCGCCAACGCCGTCTTCACCAAGGTGACGTGGCGCGGCGAGTGCTGACCCGGCGCCGCCCCTGAGCGGGCCGGCCGCCGCGACCTCGTCCAGGCGAGGAGGTCGCGGCGGCCGGCCCGCATGGCAGCCACTTCCGTGGGTTCACGTCTGCTGCAGCGCCGTCCGCAGCGCGAGCGGGGTCGCGGCCGCCCACGCCTGCGGGGAGCAGGCGTGGGGATACGGAACGGGGCCCGCGGTCCCGGAGCGGGCGTAGCCGGCGATGACCTCGGGCAGGCGGTAGCCGTGCCGGGCCGCCGCCGTGATGAGGCCCTCGGCGACGGTGGCGACCTCGTCGGTGAGCCCGTAGCGGGCCAGGCCGAGGGCGATGACCGCGTTGTCGTGCGGCCAGGCGCTGCCACGGTGGTAGGACAGCGGGTGGTACGGCTGCTGGCCGGCGGCCAGGGTGCGGATGGCCCAGCCCGAGAAGAAGTCCGGTTCCAGCAGGCGCCTGCCCACGCGGTGGGCGTGATCCGTGTCGAGGATGCCGGACCACAGCAGGTGTCCCGCGTCCGACGCGAGGGCGTCGACCTGGCGGCCCTGCCCGTCCAGGGCGAGGGCCGGGAAGTCGGCCCCCGGCATCCAGAAGTCCGTCACGAAGCGGCCGCGCAGCCGGGCGGCGGCCTCGCGCAGGCGGTGCGCGTACGCCTCGTCCCGCCACACGTCCTGGGCGAGCTCCGCGGTGCGCACGAGTGCGTCGTAGGCATAGCCCTGGGCCTCCGAGACAGCGATCGGGCCCTCGGCCTGGGTGCCGTCGGTGAAGCAGATGGCGCCCGCGGAGTCCTTCCAGTTCTGGTTGACGAGGCCACCCGGGTCGGGGGTGTAGACGAGGTAGCCGTGCTTCTCCAGGCCGCCGTCGGTGAGCATCCAGTCGACGGCCCGCCGGGCGTGCGGCTCCAGGCGGACGGCCAGCGAGCGGTCGCCGGTCGCCTCGTGGTGGGCCTGGAGGAGGATCAGGAACAGGGGGGTGGCGTCGACGGCCCCGTAGTAGCGGCCGTAGGGGATCTGCCGGAAGTGGGCGAGTTCGCCGTGGCGGGTCTCGTGGACGATCCGTCCGGGCTGCTCGCCGCTGAAGGTGTCGTAGTCCTGTCCCTGGGTCGCGGCGAGCGCGCTCAGGGTGGCGGCGGCCGTCTCCGGCCGGTAGGGCAGCAGGAAGTACGACGTCAGCAGGGAGTCGCGGCCGAACAGGGTGAGGAACCACGGGATGCCGGCGGCGGGCGCGTAGACCTCCTCGCCGTCGACGCCGGTGACCGGGATGGTCAGCAGATCCACGTCGGCCAGGCCGCGTTCGCAGGTCCGGGTGAAGTCGTCCGTCGGCGTCGCGGCCCGCGGGTGCGGGTGCGGGACGGCCGGGGCGTGGACCGCCGGGCCGTGCGGCTGGGCCCGGACGGTCAGGTGGAGGTCGGCCTGTCCGTGGCCGTCCAGCTCCAGGTGCCAGGTCAGGGTGTGCGCGGTGGAGTCCGGAGCTGTCCGCGCGGGTTCCGTGGCGTCGGGGGCCGGGCTGCTCGTGACGGTGGTCCGGGCGTGCCAGTCGCCTCGCCGGTAGTCGAAGCGCAGTCCCTCGTCGGTGCCTTGTGTCTCGTACCGGGCGCCGGGCTTCGGGTAGTGGCGGTCGTCGGCGCGCAGTTCGAACAGGTCGGCGAAGTCGGCGTCGACGGTGAGGTCGACGCGGGCGGTCACCGGGTCGGGGCGGTTGCTCACCAGGCGCAGGTGTTCCGTCAGCGTTCCCGCGCTGACGGTCTGCCTGCGGAAGACGGTGTACGCGGGCGGGTTGTCGCGCGTGCCCTTGGGGGTCAGGACGGCGGTGGAGGTGTCGTCCGTCTCCGCCGTGGCCGGCACCAGGGCCGTGGGGCCGGTGCCGTCGACGGTGAGCTGCCAGCGGCTGAGGTGGCGGGCGTCGCGCAGGAACACCCCGTCGGGTGCGCTGCCGCGGGTGCCGGTGATGCCGCCCTCGGTGTCGAGGCGGGCGAAGGTGGCGTCGCGGACCAGCTGGACGCGGGTGTCGGCCGCGGTCATGGGGTGCTCTCCTCGGGGTCGGCGCACAGCAGGTCGAGGGTGAGGGCGGCGGTCCAGGAGAAGTGGCGGGTCCCGCGCGCGGCGCCGGTGGTGGGGTCGACGTACTCGGCGAACTCCGACTCCCCCGCCTCGGCGAGGAAGCCCTGCCGGAGGCGTTCGGCCTCCACGTGGTGGCCGTGGGCGCGCAGCCCGCGCTCGATCAGCCAGGCCGTGTTGAACCAGGCCGGGCCGCGCCAGTAGCGCGTGGGGGCGAAGGCGTGGCCGGTCAGGTCGTAGCTGGGGACCAGCTGTGTGGCCGGTGCCGTGAAGTGCGGGCCGTCGAGCGTCTCGCGCAGGCGGGCCACGACGCCGGCCGGCAGGTGCGGGACGACGAGCGGGATCAGGCCGCTGACGCTCCGCTCGTCGATCAGGGTGTCGCTGCCCAGGTCGCGCACGCGGAACAGGCCGGCGTCGGCGTCCCAGAGCCGGTCCACCAGTCGCCCGGTCAGTGCCTCGGCACGCGCGGTGTGCGGCTCGCCGGACGCGCCCAGGTCCTCGGCCATGGAGGCCAGCGCCAACTCGCTGACGATCAGCAGGGCGTTGAAGCTGGGGTCCTCCACGGCGAAGCCGTGCCGGGCCTCGCGGTCGTCGTAGCCCGCTTCGCGGTAGTCGGTCGCGAGGCGGACGTAACGGCCGTAGTCCAGGTCGGTGGGACGGTCGGCGGGGTGGCCGTGGTCCAGGTCCGCGCGCTGGAAGGAGTCGGGCGGGGTGGGCGTGACGCGTCGCAGGGGCAGGTCCCAGCACGGGCTGTTGTCCATGCCGGGTTCCCACGGGTGGACGACGGCCGCCAGGCCTCCGCCGCCGAGGTCGCGGCGGGTGAGGAGGTAGTCGTGCCAGGCCGCGAGCCGGGGGTAGACGCGGGCCAGGAAGCCCCGGCGCCGCGATTCGCCCGCGTCGGCCTGGTGCACGAGCCACGCCGCGAGGGCGTGCACCGGCGGTTGGACGATGCCGGAGGTCTCGGGAGCCGACGGGGCGCCCGCCGCACGGCCGGCCTGCGAGGACCGCCAGAAGTCGGGGCTCGGGAAGTAGGCGTCGTGCGGCAGGGCGGGGTTGAACAGGATGTGGGGTATGCGCCCGTCGGCCCACTGCCCGGCCAGCAGGGACTCCAGCTCCTGCTGCGCGCGGCGCACCGACAGGTGCCGCAGGCCGATGGCGATGAAGGCGGAGTCCCAGCTCCACTGGTGGGGGTAGAGGGTGCGGGAGGGAACGGTGGAGGTGCCGGTCCAGTTGTCGATGAGGACCCGCGCCGCACCGCGCCGCAATGTCAGGGATGCGGCAGCGGTGGGCACGGGCCGGTCCAGGAGGGAGCTCACGCGCCGGACCTCTTGAGGAAGGCGGGGACGGAGCGGACGGCGTCGACCGGGTCGCCGGTCAGACGGCACTCCAGGGCCAGGTAGCCGTCGTAGCCGATGGTGTGCAGGGCGCCGAGCCAGGCGGGCCAGTCGAGGTGTCCGGCACCGGGCTGGAAGCGGTTGGAGTCCGAGACCTGGGCGTGGCCGATGACGTCGGCGTGGGCGAGGATCGCGGCGGCGGGGTCGCTCTCCTCGATGTTCATGTGGTAGCTGTCGATGCCGATCTTCACGGAGTCCAGGCCGGTCGCGCGGATCAGGTCGGCGGCCTGTTCGAGCCGGTTGACCATGTGGTCCTCGTACCGGTTGAGGGGCTCCAGGAAGAGGGCGACGCCCTCCTTGCGGGCGTGCTCGCCGAGCTCCGTCAGCCCGGCCAGCAGGACCTCGCGGTCCTCCTCCTCGGTGCGCGGGGGCTCGAAGGGCGGCAGGCGCCGCGAGAACATGCCGTAGGAGGCCGGCGTCTGGGCGCCCAGGCCGCCGATCTCGGCGATCACGGTGAGCTGGGACTTCATCTGGGCGATCGCGTCGCGACGCAGCCCGTCGTCGAAGGCGCCGAGGAAGTGCAGCATGTCGACGCAGACCGTCGGCATGACCACGCCGTCCTTCCGGGCTTGCCGGAGTTCGTCGAGGCGGGCGGCGAAGTCCAGGTCGCCCTTGCCGCGCAGTTCGATGGCGTCATAACCAGCCTGCTGGGCGAAGTCCCACTTGGCCTGCAGGGTGTCTCCGGGCAGGAGTTGCTCCTGAACGGCGGTCTTGAGCATGAGGGGGCCTTTCAGAGCTCTCAGAATTCCAGCACGACCTGCAGCGCCACTGCGGGGCGCTCGTCCAGCAGCACGTACGCGTCGGCGGCGTCGGCGACCGGGATCACGTGGCTCACCAGGGCGGCGACGTCCACCTGTCCCTCGGCGACCAGCCGCAGGAAGGTCTGCTGCAGGCGCTCGACCGTCCACCGGCCGGACAGCTGCGGGGGCACGCCGCCGATCTGGGAGCAGATGAGCTGGACGCGGTTGTGGTGGAACTCGTCACCCAGCCGCAGGCCGATGCCGTCGCCCTGGTAGAAGCCGGACGCCACCACGCGGCCGCCGACGGCCACGGAACGCAGGGCGTCGTGCAGTGCGGGGTAGACGCCGCTGATCTCGATGGCGAGGTCGGCGCCGACTCCGGCGGTGGCCTCACGGATGCGTTCGGCGACGGCGTCGGTACGGGCGTTGAGGGTGTGGTGGGCGCCATAGCGCTTGGCGGTCTCCAGGCGGCCGTCGAGCGCGTCGACCGCGGTCACGCGGGCGCCGTTGAGCTGCGCGAGGCGGGTGGTGAGCAGGCCGATGACGCCCTGCCCGAACACGGCGACGTCCTCGCCGACGTGGATGTCTCCGGCCAGCACGGCGTTGTACGCGATGGCGCCGACCCGGGCGAAGGCACCGGCCAGCGGCTCCAGCCCGGTGGGCAGGGTGTGGCCGATCATGCGCTCGGCGGGGACCACGCCCTCGCTGCGGTGGCCCCATATGCCCCACACCAGGTCGCCCGGCAGGGGCAGCCCCGGGGTGCCCGCGAGCTCCGGGGAGACCTCGACGACCTCGCCGACCTCCGAGTAGCCCCAGCCGGCCACGGGGTACTCGATGCCGGCCGCGCCGTCGCGGAACAGCCGCGCCTCGGGGTCCCAGGTCCGCGTCAGGTACGGGTTCGTGCCGCGGTAGGCCGTGAGCTCGGTGCCGGCGGAGATGCCGGAGTAGCGGGTGCGGACGCGGAGGTGTCCGGGCGGCAGATCGGCTCTGACGTGCTCGGCAACCTCCACCTGACGGGGGCCGGTGAATTGGACGACGCGTTCCACGGAGGGCTCCGGAAGGGTTGCGGGTTTTCGGTTGTGTCGACAATAACCCCAACTTATGTCTTGTCAACAAGCAAAACTGATGCTGTGATGCGTGCTCAGTAGACGTAAGTCGGAACGAGGACACGCAATGCGCACCAAGAGCCGGCGATCGACGACGATCGCGGTGGGCATCACAGCAGCCCTGGGGATCGGGCTGCTGTCGGGCTGCTCCAGCAGCACCGGGCCCGGAAAGCCAGACCGTGAGATAACGGTCTGGTCCCAGGAGAACCTGCCGGATCGCGTCGCCGCGCAAGAGAAGATCATCGACGGGTTCGAGAAGGAGACGGGCATCAAGGTCCGTCTCGTCGGGGTCGACGAGGGGCAGATGCCTCAGCTGATCATGTCGGCGGCGGCCTCCGGCACCCTGCCGGACGTCATCGGCGCGGCCCCGATGGGCCAGGTCTGGCAGATGTACACCAACGGCCTGCTCAACACGAGCATCCCGAAGAAGATCATCAGCGAGCTGGGGCGCGACACCTTCAACGCCAACGCCCTGGACCTGACCTCCGACGGGAACACCAGCCTCGGAGTGCCCTCCGACGCCTGGCTCCAGCTGCTGGTCTACCGCAAGGACCAGTTCGAACAGAAGCAGCTGGCGGCCCCCGACACCTACGACCGGGCCCTGGACGCCGGCAAGGCGCTCAGCACCAAGGGCCACGACGGCATGTCGGCCGCCACCGACCCCGGTGACGTCTTCACCTCGCAGAGCTTCGAGAGCGTGGCCCTGGCCAACGACTGCCAGCTGGTCGGTGACGACCGGGAGGTCGCCCTCGAGTCCCCGCAGTGCGAGACCGCCTTCAAGACCTACGACGAGCTGGCGCGCACCTACGGCGCCCCCGGCACCCAGACCGTGGACTCGACCCGGGCCACCTACTTCGCGGGCCGGTCCTCGATGATCATCTGGTCGTCGTTCCTGCTCGACGAGCTCGCCGGCCTGCGCAAGGACGCCCTGCCCAGCTGCGCCGAGTGCCGCAAGGACCCGGAGTACCTCTCCTCCAACAGCGGCATCGTCACCGCGATGAAGGGCCCCGACGCCACCGAGGCCGCGCAGTTCGGCGAGATCACCTCGTGGGTGACCACCAAGACCGCCGAGACCGCCGCCTCCCGCGAGTTCATCGAGTACATGATGGGCAGCGGCTACGAGTCGTGGTTCGGCATGGCGCCCGAGGGCAAGATCCCGGTTCGCCAGGGCACGGCCGCACAGCCCGAGCGCTACATCGACGCGTGGCGGCACAGCGAGATCGGCGTCGACACCAAGAAGCCCTTCGACCAGGTCTTCCCCGCGAGCCTGCTCAACCAGCTCGCCGACGGCGTCAGCAACATGCGCCGCTGGGGCATCACCCAGGGCGAAGGCGCGCTCGTCGGAGCCACCAACGGTGAGCTGCCGGTGCCCAAGGCCATCGGTGCCATGACCAGCGGCCAGTCCTCCCCCGCGGAGGCGGCACGCGAAGCCGGCGACGAGGTCGCCGCCCTCAAGAAGTCCCTGCAGTAGCCGCCCGCCTGCACGTCACGAAGGTCCCCTCATGACTACAGCTCCAGCCGGCGCGCCGCAGCGCCGGGACACCAGCCCCGAGCCGGCCGAGCGGCCGGCGCCCCCGGGGCGCCGGCCGATGACCGCCAGCCGTCGCGAGAACCGCGCGGGGCTCGCGTTCGTCTCACCCACCTTCTTCGTGGTCCTCGTGGTGGTCATCCTGCCCATCCTGTGGACCGTGCTGCTGGCGTTCCAGGACGCCAAGCTCGTCGACATCCAGGGCATGGGCCTCCTCGGCGACTGGTCCCTGGACAACTTCGACCAGGTCTTCGACTCGGCCGGCTTCTGGTCCAGCCTGACCACCACGCTCCTCTACACCGCGGGTGCCACGTTCGGCTCCGTCACCCTCGGACTCGTCGCCGCGCTCGCGCTGCGCAAGCCCTTCCGCGGCCGCGGCCTGCTGCGCGCCGCGATGCTGCTGCCGTACGTCGCCCCCGTCGTGGCCGTGGCGTTCGTCTGGGAGGTCGCGCTCAGCCCCCAGTACGGCGTGGTGAACGACTGGGGCCGGCGCCTGTTCGGCTGGGACGACCCCATCGCCTTCCTGTCGACCCGCGAGTACGAAGTGCACCTGCTGGGCCTGCACTTCGACATTCCGCTCGCGCTGCTGACCGTCATCGCCTTCGAGTGCTGGCGCTACTTCCCCTTCGCGTTCCTGTTCATCCTCGCCCGGCTCCAGGCGGTCCCGGACGGTCTGGAGGAGGCCGCCCTGGTGGACGGCGCCACTCCCAGCCAGCGCTTCCGCCACATCCTGCTGCCCCAGCTGATGCCGGTCATCGCCCTTCTGTGTGTGCTGCGGTTCATCCTGACCTTCAACAAGTTCGACGACGTCTACCTGCTGACCGGTGGTGGCGCGGGCACCGACGTGGCCGCCGTCCGGGTCTACGACTTCCTCACCGCCCGCTACGACGTGGGTGCCGCGGCCGCCCAGGCGCTCGTCCTGGCCATCGCCCTCATGATCCTGCTGGGCCTCTACTTCAAGTTCTTCGGCAACAAGGTCCAGGAGGAATCGTGACCCGCAAAGCCGCCCTGACCCGGGCACGGTTCGAGGAAGGACTCTTCGGAGTTCTGCGCTGGGTCGTCATCGCGTTTCTCGCGGTGATCACCGTGGTGCCCTTCTACTACATGCTGCTGCTGTCGCTGAAGCCCATCGACGCGCTGCTGCTCGACCCGGGATCCCTGTGGGTCTCGGCAAAGGACTTCACCCTGTCCACCTACCAGGACGTGCTGCGCTCCACCGACGCTGGTGGTCAGGGCTTCCTGAAGTTCCTGCTCAACTCCGCGCTCGTCGCGCTCGGTACGGTCGCCCTGACCATGCTGGCCGCCGTGCCGGGCGCCTACGCCGTGAGCCGGCTGAAGTTCTTCGGCCACCGCCAGGTCAGCGCGCTCTTCCTGGCCGTCTACATGTTCCCGGCGACCCTGCTGGCCGTTCCCCTGTTCGTCGTCTTCGCCAAACTGGGGCTGTCCTCCAGCCTGTTCGGCCTCGCCATCGTCTACGTCGCCCAGACCGTGCCGGTGTCGATCTACATGCTCCGCAACTACCTCGTCACCATCCCCCTCTCGATCGAGGAGGCTGCCGCCCTCGACGGCGCCAGCCGGATGCAGACCGTGCGGAAGGTGATCCTGCCGCTCGCCCTGCCCTCGCTGATGGCCACCGGCCTGTACATCTTCATGATCGCCTGGAACGAGTTCCTCTTCGCGCTCCTCTTCCTGGCCGCCGAGCCCGGCAAGTGGACCGTCCCCCTGGGACTGGCCCAGCTCTCCAACGGCATCGAGGTCTCCAAGACCGTCCTGATGGCCGGATCAGTGGTACTCACGATCCCCGTGGTACTTCTGTTCTTCGCCGCCGAGCGCCTGCTCACCGAGGGTCTGACCAGCGGCGCCGACAAGAGCTGACGACGTGAGGGGACATTCCATGACGCCGAACCAGGTCAGCGCGGGCGAACTGCTGCAACTGATCCGCAGCGGCCGCGCCAGCACCCGCGCCGACCTGCAACGCGTCACCGGACTGTCCCGCTCCACCATCGGCCACCGCCTCGACGTCCTCAACCGCGCCGGATGGCTGCGGCACACCACCGGCACCTCCACCGGCGGCCGCCCCTCGCACCGGATCGTCTTCGATCCGTCGCACGCGTCGGTCATCGCCGTCGACCTGGAGACCCGCCACGCCCGTATCGCCGTGCTGGACCTGGCCGGCACGATCCTCGCCGAGCACGCCGGGCCCCTGGACATCACCGCGGGCCCGGACCAGGTACTGGAACAACTCGCCGGGTGGCTCCCGGAACTGATCGCCGCCGCCGGCGTCGAAGCCGTCCACGTCGCCGGCATCGGCCTCTCGGTCCCCG
Source organism: Streptomyces sp. NPDC059861 (assembly GCF_042731435.1). Classification (NCBI taxonomy): domain Bacteria; kingdom Bacillati; phylum Actinomycetota; class Actinomycetes; order Kitasatosporales; family Streptomycetaceae; genus Streptomyces; species Streptomyces sp. NPDC059861. Next base: position 104,725 of record NZ_JBHWJQ010000018.1, read on the forward strand.
GTCCCGTGGACTGGGAGACGGGCCAGGTGATCGAACCCCCGATCATGCCGGGCTGGGACCGGTACCCCGTCCGCGAACGCATGCAGAAGGCGTACGCCGACCATGTGGGCCCCAGCATGGAGGACGGCCCCGTGCCGGTCTTCGTCGACAACGACGCCAACCTCATGGCACTGGCCGAGCACCAGGCCAACCACGCCGGCTGCTCCGCCTTCGTACTGGTGAAGGTGTCGACCGGCATCGGAGCGGGCGTCGTCATCGGCAACGACGTCTACCGGGGCGTGGACGGAGGCGCCGGCGACATCGGCCACATCCGTCTGCACGACCGGCCCGACGCCCTGTGCATGTGTGGTGCCTACGGCTGTCTGGCCGCCGTCGCCAGCGGGCGGGCGCTGGCCAAGGAGCTGTCCGCCCTCGGCATGGACACCACCTCCGGCTACGACGTCAAACGCCTCCTCACCGAGGGGCATCCGGACGCCATCCGCCTCGCCCGGGAGGCCGGCCGACGTGTCGGCGAGGTCCTCGTCACCGTCGTCACCCTGCTCAACCCGGGGGTGCTGATGCTGGCCGGGGACCTCTCCGGCGTCCCCTTCATGACCGGCGTCCGCGAGCTGCTGTACCAGCGCGCCATGCCCCGCACCACCGCCAATCTGCAGATCGTCACCTCACGCCTCGGCGACCACGCCGGTCTGATCGGCGCCACGGCCATGGTCGTCGAGCTGCTCTACTCGCCGGCCCGCGCCGACGCCCGACTCAACCACCTGATGCTCGCCGACCACGCGAGCTGTCCCCCGCAGACAGGAACGTCGTGACCAGCACAACCGCCCCCTGGACCCACAGGCCCGTCGAGGTCGGCCTCGTGGGCGCCGGCCCCTGGGCCCGCGCCATGCACGCCCGGATGCTCGCCGCGGGACCGGAGACCCGGCTGGCCGCCGTGTGGGCCCGCCGTCCCGAAGCCGCCCAGCAGACCGCGGCGCCCTACGGGGCGCACGTGGCCGTCGACTTCGAGGACCTGCTCGACCGCTGCGAGGCCGTCGCCTTCGCGGTCCCGCCCGCCGTCCAGGCCGAACTGGCCCCGCTGGCCGCCAAGCGGGGCAAGGCCGTCCTGCTGGAGAAGCCCCTCGGCCCCGACCTGGCGTCGGCACGTCGGGTCGCCGACGCCGTGGCCGAAGCCGGCGTCATCTCCCAGCTCGTCCTCACCAAGCGCTATCACCCCACCACCCGGGCCTTCGTGGAAGCGGCCCGCGCGCTCGACGTGACCGGCGCCCGTTCCTGCTACCTCCACGGCGCCTTCCTGGGCGGGGACTTCGCCACCGGCTGGCGCCTGGAGCACGGCGCCCTGCTCGATCTGGGCCCCCACCTCATCGACCTGCTCGACGCCGCGATCGGCCCGATCACGCACATCCGGGGCACCGGAGACCCGCGCCGCTGGATCGAGCTGACCATGGAACACGAGAACGGCGCCGTGAGTCAGGCATCACTGTCCGGAGCGGTCGAGGTACCGCGCGCCCTGACCCGCATCGAACTCTTCGGCTCCGGGACGCAGGCGGTCTACGACACGGCGGGCATCGACCACGAGGAGTGCTGGCCCATCCTCCGACACGATTTCGCCACCGCCGTCCGCACCGGCACCCCGGCCGAACTGGACGCCCACCGGGGGCTGTACCTGCAGACCCTCATGGAGCAGGCCCAGCAGTACTGAGCCCGACCGTCGAGCCGTACACCTGGTGTCGAGGCGGGCTCCCGGCCGATGATTCCCCTACGACGATGTGCACGCCGGTGGTCGCATGCGTCTTGGGGGGAAGCTCATGGCTCTGTGGGTGATCACGGTGGAGACTCTCGACACCGAGTACGCGACCAGGACGGTCGCCAGATTCCACGGCACGAGGGAGGAGGCGGAGACCGCTCTCTACGACGCGGCGTCCACCGGGGAGCCGGAGTTCACCCTCCGCCGGACTCTGCGGCGCGAGGTCTTCCGCTACGGCGACGGCGCGTACTACGTCTGCCTCTACGGCCGCTCGGACCAGCCCCGGCACAAGCTGGTGTTCCGGATGGCCGAGCTGGTCCTGGACACCGCGTGGGCGGACAAGGGACGGCCCGGTCCACAGGAACCCGAGGACCGGGCCCCTGATCCCTGGCGCCTGTGAGCGGCGCGGAGTGGACGGCGAACCGGACGCACACCACGGCCAATCCCTGCACCGAACTCGTTCTGAAATGATCAGTTAGTGATCGTCTAGCGATTCATCATACTGTTCCTGGCAGTTCGCAGAGACAGGGAGTTGACCCCCATGCACAACCAGGACGCGGCCTCGCCGGACGCGGGTGGCGAGCGGCTCGTCGCCGGGCGGTACCGACTGCTGTCCGTGCTCGGCGAGGGCGGTATGGGCACCGTGTGGCGCGCCCGCGACGAGGTGCTGCACCGCGAGGTCGCGGTCAAGGAGGTGCGTGCCTCGATCGAACTCCCCGCGGAGCGCACCGCTCGGATGTACACCCGGCTGGAGCGGGAGGCGTGGGCGGCGGCCCGGGTCAACGCCCGTGGTGTGGTGACCGTCTACGACGTGGCCACCTTCGACGGCCGGCCGTGGATCGTGATGGAACTCGTCCGTGGCCGGTCGCTGGCCGACGTGATCGGCGCCGAGGGCGCCCTGCCGCCGAAGGAGGCCGCGCGCATCGGCGTCGAGGTGCTGGCGGCGCTGCGCGCGGCGCACGGCGCGGGGGTGCTGCACCGTGACGTGAAGCCGGCCAACGTCCTGCTCGGTGACGAGGGCCGGGTCGTGCTGACCGACTTCGGGATAGCCACCGTGGAGGGCGATACGGCGCTGACGATGACCGGCGAGGTCGTCGGCTCTCCCGAGTACCTGGCGCCGGAGCGGGCGTTGGGCCGGACGCCGGGCACCGCTTCCGACCTGTGGTCGCTGGGCGCGCTGCTCTACACCGCCGTACAGGGCCGTTCACCGTTCCGTCGGACGTCGGCACTGGCGACGCTGCGCGCCGTCGTGGACGACGAACTGCCGCCGCCGCACCGGGCGGGACCGCTCACGTCGGTCATCGAGGGCCTGATGCGCAAGGACCCCGAGGAGCGGATGACGGCCGAGCAGGCCGGGCGGGAACTGCGCCTGGCCGCCGGGGAGCCGGCGGTCCCTTCGGACACGGGCGCCGCCACCGACGGAACCGTCGCCACGACCACGGCGATCGCCACGGCCTCGGCCACGGCCGCCGTCACGGCCGGGGTGACGGCGGCGGTCACGGCGGCGGAGGAGCTGCCGACAGTGGCGTCCGCCACCGGACGAACAGTGCCGACCGCGGCCGCCGAGGACACGACGGCCGCCTTCGCCGCGAGCGGGACGACGGCCGTCACTCCCCCGACGGGCCGGCCCACCACGCGGCAGCCCACGTTGGAGGAGCTCACGGCCGCGTCGCCCGCGCCCGGCGGGACGGCCACCGCGCCGGTGCCGGAGGCCACGGCGGCGCCCGCCCCGGCCGGACCGTCGCCGCTGCCGTCGTTCGGTCCCCCTCTCGCCGGAGCGGGGTTCGGGCCCGTGATCGCGCCCTCCGGCCCGGGCTTCGGCCACGGGACCGGTCCCGCGCCCGTCCCCCCGCGGCGCAACCGCCGTACCACGTACCTGATCGGGGCTGGAGCGGCCGTGCTCGTTCTGCTGGGCGGAGGCCTGACCTACGCGCTCATGGACGACGAGGACGAGGACGGCGGACAGGGCAACGCCTCGCAGCCCGTGTCGGTGACAGTGGCGGGCAACGCGACCACCTACGACGGGAGTTGCCCGCCAGGCGACGGCCAGGCGCCCTGGTTCACCGCGACGTTCACCACGAGCCGCCCTCCCGTCCAGTTCTCGTACCGGTGGGTCTCGGAGAACGGCTCGGTGGTCGACCGGCAGTGGCGGACGCTGACGTTCCGCGAGGGCGAGCCGACCACCCAGGAGGAGACGGTGCGCCTGTCGACGTACGCGCAAGAGGGGACGCTGCAGAGCGCGATGGCGGTGGAGATCCGGTCGCCGTTCGACGCGAAGTCCAACTCGGTCCCGTTCTCGGTGACGTGCCGTCCCGGCGGCGAGTGACCCTCCCCGCGACCTGTCGCACATACTTCAACCAACCTGGCTTTCCCCTAAGGAGTTTCCGTGTTGTCGGTCATCGTGGGACGCACCGGTCCTTTCGCCGGTCAGAGCGTGGTCCTCGGCGACGCTCCGCTGACGTTCGGACGCAAGAGTGACAACGACGTCATCATCGTCAGTGTCAGCGCCTCCCGGCTGCACGCCGAGATCGTCACGGAGAACGGCGCGTACGTGCTGCACGACCGCGACAGCAGGAACGGCACCTACGTCAACGACAAGCGTGTCACCCGGCACGAGCTGACGCCCGGCGACACCATACGCATCGGCGACGAGACCTTCCTGTTCGAGACGCAGGAGGCCCTGGAGACGGTCATGGACCTCTCCCAGCTCGCCCTGCCCCGCGCCGGCGCGGCCATGGACCCGGGCGTGCTGCGGGTCACGGTGACCGGCGGCGGCCCGGTCGGCCTCGCCTTCGCCCTGCTGCTGGAGGAGGCGCTGCAGGGGCGGGTCTCCGTCACCGTCTACGACGGCCGGTGGATCCGCAGCGGCACCGACGTGGTCTGGAAGGACGAGACCCACGGCAACGTCCGCCGCCAGCAGGTCGTCACCGTCCAGAGTCGGCAGTACCTCGCGCTGACCCAGGAGATGGGTTCGGCGCTGTTCGGGGACGGCCAGTTCTCCGAGATGTGGCCGCTGGGGCCCGACTCCGTGAACGGACAGCCGCCCCGCAACATCCGGATCGCCCACGTCGAGGACCGGCTGCTGGAGCTGGCCAACGGCAAGCCCGCGATCCGGCTGGTGCCCAAGCGGTTCGAGCCGGAGGAGCACGAACACCTCATCGCCCGCGACCACGTGCTGGTGATCTGCGAGGGGGGCCGGTCGCGTACCCGCGAGCACTTCGCGGACCGCTTCGGCGCGGCCGACGCCTCCATCTACTCCCTCGACGGGGAGCACCTCCAGGACGTCGTGCTGGGGCTGCGGGTCAAGTCCCGGCTCTCGGACCCGATGAGCGTCCTGCTGACGGTCGCGCAGAACCGGTTCCTGCTCAACTCGCTGCGCGGCGAGGGCTTCCTGAACATGCGGCTGACCCGCGAGGAGGCGCGCAACGTCATCGGCATCGATCCGGTGCGGCAGGTCTTCGAGGAGTGCATCGCGGCCCGGCCGTGCGTGATGAGCCGCCAGGAGGACAACGAGTTCGTCTGCCCGACCCACGGCACGCTGTTCCTGCCCGCGCTGCTGCGCAGCTCGCCGCTGTGGAAGCGGATCCAGGAGGGGCTGCGGCTGTTCGGCGTCGCCGAGGACGACCTCAGCGCGGTCACGTCGTTCCGGCTGGACATGGTGCAGCGCCCGCGGTTCACCGCCCAGCTCACCCGCCCGACCGCAGACCGCCCCGGGACGTACGGCTTCCTGCTGGGCGACGCGGCCAACGCCATCCACTTCTGGCCCGGCCGCGGCCTCAACAGCGGTCTCGCCTCGGCCGTCTCGCTGGCCCGCTCCCTCAGCCGGGTCTGGCAGGGCCGCCCGCTGCGCGACGCGGACTTCATCCGCCACGAGGCGGCGATGTCGATGCTTCAGTACCGCCACAAGAGCCGCGCGTGGAACGCGATGGTCACGACGGACGAGCGGGGCGTCACCCGAGCGATCAAGGACATCATCGACAGCAGCATGGACGCTACGTCGGGCCCGGCGGCCGGCGTCGCCGGATCGGCGGCCGCGGCCGGCGGGGCCACCGGGGGCGCCGTGTCCGCGGGATCGGCGGGATCGGCAGGGCCGGACCTGGAGGTCCTCCTGGACCGCATGCGGGCGATCCGCGACCGTCTCGCGACGCGCCTGCCGGGCCTGCCCGACGACGAGGAACTGCGGGCCCACCTCTCCGCGCTGGCCCCCGCGACCCTGCGGACGCTCCAGGAGAGCGGTGCGTGGGACACGCTGATCGTCGGCGGCGAGGAGGCGGACATCGACATCTTCTACCAGCAGGACGCCCCGGTCTTCGTCCCCACCAGCCCCCGGGCGACCGAGCAGCTCCTGGACCCGCGCACGCCGGCCTGACAGCCGGCGCACCGGGCGCGGGGGGGAACCTCGATCGCGGCCAGCCGTCCCTGCTGATCGGCGAAGCACCCTCGCCCGAGGCGGAGGACCTGTCCACGCGGATGCGCGCCGCCTGGACGTCGTTCGCGACCCATGGCGACCCCGGCCGACCCGCGTACGACGCCGATCAACGCCTCGTGCAGCTCTTCGACACCCACCCGGCCGTCACCGTCTACCCGGAGGAGTCCTCACGCCTGATCTGGGACAGCCACGCCTCCCCCGCGCTACCGCTGATCAGCCGGTGACCGGACTCCGAGACACGGTGACGGGGCCCCATGCCTCGGCCGTCAGCCTGTCACCTACCAAGTGACAGGCAACTCGATCGGGAAGCGCCGGATCGTGCCCTTGTCCCAGCGAACCTCCTCCGGCGACACGGCCAGCCGCAACCCCGGGAACCGTTCCAGCAGCCGACCGATGGCCACTTCGAGCTCCGCCATGGCCAGCGGCACGCCGATGCACCGGTGTCCGCCCCAGCCGAAGGTCATGTGCGGCTGGTAGGGCCGGTCCGGGTCGATGAGGTCCGGGTTCGGGTAGCGCTCGGGGTCGCGGTTCGCGGTCAGGTACGACACATGGACGAAGTCGCCCTTGCGGATCTGCACCCCCTCCATCTCCACGTCCTCCAACGCCACCCGGGGAATGCCGACGCCCTTGCGGAAGGGGATGACGCGGAGCAGCTCGTTCAGGACGTTCGTCAGGTCCTCCGGCCGGCTCTCGAGGCGCTTCATCAGCTCGGGGTGGGTCAGGAGGAGGTAGACGATGTTGCTGATCTGGCAGGTGGCCGTGTCCTGCCCGCTGAGCGTCAGCGTCAGGGCCATGACGGCGATCTCCTGGTCGTCGAGCATGTCCTCGCCGACCTTGGCCGCGACCAGCGCGCCGATCAGGTCCTCCTCGGGGGTCTTCCGCCGCTGCTGGACCATGTCGACGAAGTACGCCCGCAGGTCCGCCTTGGCGGTCGCCGCGGTCGCACGGCTGTCCGGGCCGGTGGCGAGCAGGTGCTGCAGGTTCTGCCGCATGAGGGCCCAGTCGTCCCGGGGAATCCCGAAGAGGTCGAAGATGGTGTGCTGAGGGAGCGGGTCCGACAGGTGACGGACCAGGTCCGCCCCGGGCCCCTGCGCGGCCATCTCGTCGAGCAGGGTGTCCGCCAGCCGGGTGATCCGCCCTCGCATCCCGTCCACCTGCCGCTGGGTGAACGCCTGCGACGCCAGGCGCCGCAGACGGCTGCTGTACGGGGGGTCCATCACATTGATCGACTCGGTGGAGACGATGGGTTCCGGGGTCAGCCGCGGGTAGTCGTAGTCCACGATCGCCGCCCGGCTGAACCGGTGGTCCGTGGTCACCCGCCGTACCCCCTCGAACCCGGTGACCAGCCAGGCGTCGGCGTCACCGTACGGCAGCCGGATCCGGGCGATGGCGTCGCGGTCCATCAGCTCGGCCAGGGAAGGGTCGAAGTCCATGCCTTCGCTGAAGTCAAACGGACACGTGATCGCTTCGTCGCCTGGGGTCATGACGCCGTACTCCCTCGATGCCTCGGCTGCTTGCGTTAGTCCATGCATATGTCACTCCGGGAGACCGAGCCACCGGGATACACCCCAATGCGCTGTTCGCCCGGTCCCGGGGCTCATGCGGTCGCAGTAAGGTGCAAGAGCGGGATGCGTGTGTCTGCAGGACAAGGGGAGTCGACGTGAGCTGGCCAGCCCTCAGCCGCTACGGCATCGAACCGGCTCCCGGAGGACTTGCCTTCGTGCAGGAACTGATGAACACGATCGCCGCGGGCAAGCCGCGCCGGGAGGACCTTCTCGCCGACCCTTCCACGGCCGAGAACTGGCTGAGAGACGCGCTGGCCAACCTGGCGGGCCGGCCCGAAGCGGCCGTCTCCGGCGTCGAACTGGACCCGGAGGGCCTGGAGAGGCTGCGCGACTTTCGCGACGACCTACGGCACACACTCACGACCCCCGACAGCGACTCGGCCGTGCCCGACGGGCCGGCCTCCACGGCGCTGCCCACGGTCTCCGTGAGCATGCACTGGGACGCGGCGGGTCGCGTACAGCCGGTCCCCCGCGGATCCGGCTGGCGGATGGTGGCCTCCCTGGCGGCCATCGAGGTGTTCAAAGCGCAACTGGACGGCTCCTGGAGCCGGATCAAGACCTGCCGCAACCCCCGATGCGCCGTGGCGTTCTTCGACCACTCCCGGAACAACAGCGGGGTCTGGCACGACGTCAAGGTCTGCGGCAACGCGGCCAACCTGCGCGCGTACCGCGCGCGCCTGCGGGCGACCCGCACGACCACCTGACACGCGCCGCCGCCCCCGGCTACGGCTCGACCTGCCCGCCTCGGGCACACCTGGTGCGCGGCGACACTCAGAAGCGGTTCACGTCGATGACGGCCTGGGCGAAGGCTTCGGGTGCCTCCTGCGGGACGTTGTGGCCGATGCCCTTCAGGGTCCGATGGGCGTACTTCCCCGTGAACTTGCCGCGGTAGGCCGCGCCCTCACCCGGGGGTGTGAAGGGGTCCACCTCGCCGTCGAGCGTGATCGTCGGGACGCCGATGGCCGGCGCCGCGGCGAGCCGCTTCTCCAGGGCGTCGTAGCGAGGGTCGCCCGCGGCCAGGCCGAGGCGCCAGCGGTAGTTGTGCAGAACGATGCCGACGTAGTCGGGATTGGAGAAGGCCGCGGCGGTGCGGTCGAACGTCGCGTCGTCGAAGTCCCAGGTCGGAGAGTTGAACTTCCAGATCAGCCGGGCCAGGTCGTCCCGGTTCTCCGCGAGTCCCAGTTCTCCCCTCTCCGTGGCGAAGTAGTACTGGTACCACCATGCCCACTCGGCCTTCGGCGGCAGCGGCCGCTTGTTCGCCTCACGGTTGGTGATCAGGTAGCCGGTCACGGACACCAGGGCCTTGCAGCGCTGCGGCCACAGCGCGGCGATGATGTCTGCCGTACGCGACCCCCAGTCGTAGCCCGCGAGGAGCGCCTTCTCGATCTTCAGGGCGTCCATCAGCGCGATGATGTCCAGGGCGATCACCGACTGCTGGGCGTTCCGGAACGTCCTGCCGGAGACGAATCGTGTCGTGCCGTGTCCGCGCAGGTGCGGGACGACGACCCGGTGACCCTCCGCCGCCAGCAGCGGCACGACATCGACGTAGCTCTGAATGCTGTACGGATAGCCGTGGAGAAGTATGACCACTGGCCCGTGCTTCGGGCCGGCCTCGGCGTAGCCGACGTCGAGGACGCCTGCCCGTACGCGCTTGTCGGCGGTCAGGGCCGTGGCTGCGCCGCGCGTCGTGGTGGCCCCTGCGCCACCCGGTTTCCGCGCGTCGGACGGAGAGGTCGAGGCCTGCGCCGTCGAGGGGACGAAGCCGCCCGCCACGGACGCCGACCCCACGCTCGTGCCGAAGACCTTGCCGAAAGTCCGCCTGCTGATCATGTGAGGCCTCTCCTTCACTTCTCACTCTAGGCAGGAGCCCGCCTCACTCGCCTGCCTTGATTCCTCAGGTGCCCCGCAGCCTCACCACCCCCACTGGGGCGCCGCTGCGACATAGGCTAACGTTGCACACCTATGTCGCTCAGGGACTCAAAGGCGAGCCATCGAGCGTTCCCCTCGGCAGGGCCGGTCAGCCCCTGTCGACGCCACCCTCTCGAGAGCCCCGAGGCCCTTCCATGGACACCGCCCCCGCCGCCGTCCGTCCGCCCCAGGCGGCACCCACCGAGCGGCCGCCGGTCCGAGCCTGGCTGCAGCCGATTCTGATCGCGCTCGTCGTCGTATCCGCCTTCATCAGCTGCTACGTGGGCCTGGCACGCGCTCCGCAGCCTCACCGGCTCCCGGTCGCGGTGGTCGGCAGCCACCTGTCCGCGCAGATCCAGCAGGCTCTGGGCGACAGCATCGACGTCCACTCCGCGCCGAGCGTCGCCGCGGCGGACCAGGCACTCAGGCATCGGGACGTCGCCGGAGTACTGGTGCCGGAGGGAGCCGGCGATCTGTACCTGGAGGTCGCCGGGGCCAACGGGCCGTCGACGACCGGCGCGGTGAAGAGCCTGATATCCGCCTACGGCCATGGCGCGGGCAGCACCGTGACCGTGAAGGACGTCGTGCCGCTGACTCAGTACGACAGCCGGGGCTTCGCGGCCTTCTACGTCGCCTTCGGCGTCACCCTCTCCGGTTTCGCCCTGGCGCAGAGCATCCTGGGCCTGTCGCAGCTCCTGCACCTGCGGCACCGGTTCACCGTGATGGCGGGGTTCGCGGTCATCGCCGGTGTCGTCGCCGCGACACTGGCCGGGCCGGTTCTGGGAGCGGTGCCCGCGCCCTTCCCCCTCCTGGCCGTGACCCTGGCCCTGCTGGCTGCCGCCGCGGCGTTCACGACCAAGCTGCTCGGCACGTACTTCGGCCCGGTGGGCGTCCCCTTGGCCACACTGCTCCTGCTGACCATAGGCAACGCCACGAGTGGGGCGACCATCGGCGAGGACCTGCTTCCCGGCGTCGCGCATTCCGTCTCGGGCATCCTGCCCCCCGGGGCCGCGGTGCGGGCGATCACCAACCTGAGCTACTTCGACGGCGCCCACACTCTCGTTCCGCTGCTCTGCCTCGCCGCGTGGGCCGTCTGCTCGGCGCTGCTGGTGTGGGGGCGGTCCACCTACCGGGCGACCCAGAGCCGACAGGCGTAGCCGGCCGCGACCGGAGAGCCACGGCGACCCGACAGGTGTCGCACATGACGAAGCCCCCACGGCGGCACTGGTCACGCCCGCCGTGGGGGCTCGATGAAAGGGGCCGACGAGCGCGGGCTTCCCTCCGCGCCGTCGGCGACGCCGTCCGCGCATTCCCAGGTCGGGCCGCGTGCGCGGGAAAGCGTCAGAAGACCTGCGCGAAGCAGCCGAACGCGATCGCCACCGCGCCCACGATCGCTGCCGGTACCGCGAGAATCTTGGGCAGGTTCATGGCACTCCTCCATCGGCTCACAGGCAGTTGCGAACGAGCCACTCGTCGGGGTTGTAGGTGTCCTTCGCCGGATCCGGCACCGTGGCCGGCCTCTCCTCGACCGTGTCCTCCAGGCGGATCCGCTCCGGCAGCTTGCCGAACCGTTCCCGGCGCACGGCCTCGGCCGCAGTCGAGTCAGCAGTCTCTTCGTGTGTCATCTCGCCCTCACGCACGCGTCGGATCAGACAGGGCCCGCTCGGATGGTGACCGCGATGCGTCCGCAGGGCCATCGGCTCTAGGTCACCAGCTCAAGTAGTGACGATACTTCCCCATGCGGCGTCACCCGTCAAGAGGGTGATGCATGTCGGCACCAGGCGTGATCAGCCGCCTCTCAGTGGGCGCCGACCGTCTGGGCCTGCTTCTTGCGCGCACGGTAGGCGGCCGCCTTCAGCTTGTTTCCGCACGAGTCCATCCCGCACCACTGCCGGCGCATACCTCGCGACCGGTCGATGTAGACACGAGTGCATTCGGGGTTGCCGCACTCCTTCATGAGCGGCACGTCCGCGCCGCTCAGGAGCTCCACCGCGTTGCGCGCCACGACCGACAGGGCCTCTTCCTGCGTCGCGTCCGTCCATCGCCCGGTCGCGGTCAGCTGCGGCGCCGCGGGAGGCCTTCGGGCCGCGTTGTTGACCACCGCGAGCGCCCCTCTGCCGAAGGCCTCCTCGGCGACGCGGGCCGTGACCAGCTCATAGATGGCCTCGCGAACGGTCACCGCCCGCTCGACGTCGGATTCTCCAGCCGGGGTGACCGCGTCGACGATTCCGGATTCGAGGTACCAGGCGTCCAGCCGGTCCCCGAAGACGAACATCTCGAACCGCACCGACCGGCGGGCGCGCAGCGTCGCCGCGAAGTCGAGGGCGGGATTTCCGCACAGGAAGACATGCTCCAGATTCACGTCACCATGTTGGCAGGTGACGTATCGCACTGCAAGGCACCGGTCCGGTTGCCCTGCTCCCAGGGCGGTGGTGGGATGGATGTGCTCTCGCGTCGGCCGTGAGAAGCGGTGTCCGCCAGGCGGGTCACCCCCAGAGGGCTGTCTGCCGGCTCAGGTCCGCCGTCCCTGACCAGGAGACACAGATGAGCAGCTATCGAGTCGCACAGGTCGCCACCCCGAACGGACCCTTCGAGATCGTGGAGCGTGAGGTGCCGCACCCGGGGCCCCGCCATGTACGGATCGCCGTGGAGGCCTGCGGAATCTGTCACAGCGACGACTTCTTCGTGAGCGGTGGACTGCCCGGTGTGCAGTTCCCGGTGGTCGCGGGGCATGAGGTCGCCGGGCGCATCGAGGAACTCGGAGAAGGGGCGCAGGACAACAACTGGAACGTCGGGGACCGCGTGACCGTGGGCTGGTTCGGAGGCAGCTGCGGTCACTGCACGCCCTGCCGGCAGGGCGACTTCATCGTCTGCGAGAGCCTGAAGGTTCCCGGCTGGACCTACGACGGAGGCTTCGCCGAGTCCATCGTCGCGCCCGTCGACGCCCTGGCCCGGATCCCCGACGCGCTGACGGCGGCAGACGCGGGGCCCCTGGCCTGCGCGGGCGTGACCACGTACAACGGGCTGCGGCGCAGCCCCGCCCAGCCGGGCGACCTGGTCGCCGTACTGGGCATCGGTGGTCTTGGCCATCTGGCGGTCCAGTACGCCGTAGCCATGGGCTACGAGACAGTGGCCATCGCGCGGGGTCCGGACAGGGCCGAACTCGCCAAGCAGCTCGGGGCCCACCACTACATCGACAGCACGGGCTCGACCAGCGTCGCGGATGCCCTTCAGGCCCTGGGAGGCGCGAAAGTGGTGATCGCCACCGCCGGCGCCTCCGACGCCATCGCGGCGACGGTCGACGGACTCTCCCATCGCGGCGAGCTCGTGGTCATCGGGGTAGATCCCGATCCCGTGCTGATCAGTCCGGCCCAGCTGATCATGCGGGCCAGGACCGTGCGCGGTCACCCGTCCGGAACCGCGCAGGACGTGCAGGACACCATGGCGTTCAGCGCGCTGCACGGAATCCGTCCCGTGGTGGAGGTCATGCCCCTGAGCCAGACCGGCGAGGCCTACCAGAAGATGCTCGCCGGCCGCGCCCGCTTCCGCATGGTGCTCACTCCCACCTGACATTCACTTCTTCCACTCCGCTCGGCACCCTCGGCGAAGACCCGACACCGTGCACGCACGCCCCTCGTGGCGCGCTGCCTCCCCGGCCTGGAGGCCGTGGTCGCCGTCGAGGTCGTAGGGTCCGGACGCTGCGCCGTGACCGAGCTGCGCCACCGCGAAGCCCATGTCCGCACGCACCGGTCCGTGCCGCCGCTGCGCGCCGCGGACGACGTGCTCCTGCGCCGCCCAGCGCCCCGGCATCGGACCGACGGGTCACGCCCTGCCCGGCCTCACCGAACTTCTCGGGACCCGACGCCCGCTTCCACGGCTACGACCTCTCCGCGGACGCGGTCACCGCTACCCGCGCCGACGCCGGTCAACTGCTCCGTCACGGTGGGCCGTTCGGACGCCGGGCCGCTTTCCGCTCGCCTCCGCCCCTGCCCGCTCGTGGACGGAACCGCGCCGCGTCCTCGCCCCCGAGGGCACGGCCGTACTCCTCCTGCCCGACCGCGACGACCTGGCCACACGGGCCGGTGCGCTGACGGCGCACGGGACCACGCGTTGTCAGAGGCCTGTTCTACAGTTCCCGTCACTTGATCACTGCGGGTGCGGGAGGCACGCATGGGGTGGGTGTCGGCCGGCGACTACGAAGTCGCCCTGAACGACGGCAAGGTGGTGTGCCGCAACGCGGCCGGGCGGCGGCTGAAGTCCGTACCGCCCAAGATCGCCGATGATCCGGCGGTGGTGGGGCTGCGTCAGCTCGTCGAGTGGCTGGAGCGGCACGAACGGCAGTGCCTGGCCGACGTGGAGCGGTGGATGGTGCGTTCGCTGCCGGTGCCGTTCGCGGTCCTGGCGCGCGTCTGGCCGGACCCGGCCTGGCGGGCCGCCCTGCGCGACCTGGTGGTCACCGGCGCGGACGGCGTGGTGGCCGGGTTCCTGCGGGACGCGGACCCCGAGCGCGGCCTCGGTCTGGTCGACCTCGACGGCGACACCGTCCGGCTCAGCCCCGGCCTGGTCCGTGTGCCGCACCCGGTGCTGCTCGAAGACCTGGAGGAGCTGCGGGAGTTCGCCGTCGAACTCGGCGTCGAGCAGCGCGCCCAGCAGCTCTTCCGCGAGGTCTGGCACCGGCCCGCGGCACTCGACGCCGACGCCGCCTCCGTCGAGGACTACGCGGGCGGGGCCTTCAAGGAACTGCGGTTCCTGCACGGACGGACGACCCAGCTCGGTTACCGCGTGCGCGGCGGCCACGCCGTGTGCTCCGTGCTGGAGGACGGCCGCGGCGTCGAGGCCCGGGTGTGGATCGGCGACTACGACGGCTACGAGGAGACGGAGACCGGTGCCCTGGTCTTCACCGACCCGGCGGGTCGAACGCTGAAGCTGGGTCAGGTCGGGCCGGTGGCCTGGTCGGAGGGCATGCGCATGGCGGCGGCGCTGTACGCCGGGCGCGACATCGAGGACGAGGAGCGGGCGGCATGACGACCCACGACAGGACCACCGACGACTCGTACGACGGCATCGCCCACGACGAGACCACCGCCGCCGCCCTCCTCGACGCCGGCGCCGTCCTGCCCCCGGGCACCAGCGGCCGGGAGGACGCCGACGTCCTCACCGTGCGCACGTACACGCATCCCGCGCTGGACGAGCGCAAGGTCGTGCGGCTCGTGCCGGGCACGCTCGGGGAGGCGGAGGATCTCGCCCTGGACTTCCTCGGACTGGTCCGGGAGCCGGAGGTCCGCGAGGTCGGGCAGGTGCGTCGGGAGACCCTCGGCTTCCCCGCGTGGGCCCTGGTCAACGACCCGGCGAACGGGCACCACGCGCTGGCGCTGGTCAAGGACGTCGAGCGGCTCGCGCGGCAGGCCAAGTCCCGTCCCGGTACGGCGAAAGAGGGCTTCGAGGCGCTCGGCGAGCGGCTCGGCCGGGCGGTGCCGCACTTCCTGCCCACCTTCTACGAGCAGGCCGCCCGCGTCTTCCTCCAGCACGACAACACCACCTACGCGGCCGCCTTCTTCGGCAAGGCCCGCGAGGCGGAGCGGGTGCACGCGCTGACGGTGGACGAGGAGCGGCAGCGGGCCGTGTTCCTGGAGTTCGCCTTCGCCGGGGCACTGACGGTCAAGGCGCTCAAGGAGCATGTGAAGGCCCTCGCGGCGCGGCTCACCGCGGCCGAGGCCTGGGCGCAGTTCCGGCAGCTGACCGTGGAGCGCTGCGCCGCGGGCATGCCGCCGTACGCGTCGCTGCCCCAGGACGCGCGCACCCTGATCAAGGCGGCGGGTCTGAGCCGCGTGACCGAGGAGTGCGCCCTGGTCGCGGATCTGCTCGTCTCACCCGCGGCGGTCCGGGCACCCGCGTCGTTCTGGAACTCCTACCGGGCGACGCTCGTCGTCCTGGCCGAGGAGCAACCCGCTGTCCCGGTCCGGCTTTTGGAGATCATGCCGGCCGGGCTGGGCCGGTCCATGAAGGACGACGACTTCTGGCTGGCGCTGCTCGCCGAGACCGGCGCGGACCGGCTGCTGACGGGTGACGCCGAGGCCTCGGACGGAGTCGACGCGGCGGAGTGGCTGACTCGCTGGGCGTTGCATCGCAAGCATGGCGGCACGGTCAGCGGCCGGTCACCGGCCACCCTCGCGCTCGTCGGACGCATGGCCGCGCGCCTGCGTGCCCAGGGCCGCCCGGTGGACCTCTTCACGGGCCGCTGGCAGGCCGGCGCCGACCTCGACCTGCTGGACCTGTGCGTGGCGGAGGGCGTACCGCTGACGCTGCCGGGGGCGGACGTGGACGTCATCCTCCCCGTCAGCCAGTGGCTTCACGAGACCCTGCCCGGGCGACGGGACCTGAAGGCCGTCGCGGCGGACCCCCGCCACCGGCGTCTGCTCTACACGGCGATCGGGAACCTGAGCGGCCACCGCCCCGATGCCGGGCTGCTGGAGGGCCTGGCCGGGCACCCCGTGCTCGCCGACGTGCTGCGCGAGTGGCTGGACGACGCCGCCGGGGAGCTGGTCGAGGCGGCCGGACTGCCCGCCGCGCGCGCGGCGCTGGACCGCATGCGCCCCTTCCGTGCGGTCGCCGCCCGGATCAGCCCGCAGGCCGTCTCCCGGGTCACCGCACTCGACGTGGCGCCCCTGCTCGGCGTGACCCTGCGCGCCGGTATCCCGGACGAACTGGGCTGGCCCGCCCTCGACGAGGCGCTGCGGCGTCTGGACGCGGAGACCCGGCGCGACCACGACGACACGCTCGCCGTCCACGAGGCCTGGCCGGCGCTGATCCTCTCCCGCAGGCACAAGGCGATCGTCGTGGGCCCGGAGGACATCCTGCTGGAGCACGAACTGCGGCTCCCGGTGGAGCTGGACCGCTGGCGGCGTCCGACGTTCCGCTACACGGACGGCGAGCTGCTGGTGATGTGGCACCACGACGGCAAGCAGTACGGCTACTGGTCGGCCCGCCCGTCCGAGGTGTTCACCCTCGGCGGCGAGAGCATCCCGCGCTGGTACGGCAGCAGCGACGCCGGCGAGACGTCGATCCCGCTGCCCGGCGGCGGACGAGCCACCGGTGGGCGCGCCCTGCACGCCGGGGACACGGTCCTGCCGCCGGAGCGCCGCATCCTCGGGGACGGCACCTCGTACTGGCGCCAGGGCCGGCAGGGACGGCAGCAGGTGTGGCTGGAGTACGACCCGGCCACCGGCACACACGGGCGTGCCTCGCTGCCCGCGTTCCTGCGGTCCGGCATCCGCGAGGGCGCGACCCTGCTCCAGCAGCACTGTGCGGTACTGCCCCTGCAACCCGGCCTGGAGCGGAGCCCGTTCGGTACGGACGGCACGGTCCTCGGCCAGTGGGTGCGCGCGGAGGGCGAGGGCGACGACGCCCGCACCACCGTCGGCACACCCGACGGCCGGACCGTCACGCTGCCGTCGAGGCGCGGCGGCCGGACGCCGGACGTGCCGCTCGGGGCGCTGCGGCTGCCCGGTGGCGCCGAGCCCGTCGTCGTCGCGCAGTACCGTCAGATCGCCCTGTTCACGGGTGACGACAGCACCGGCCTGCGGGAGCTGGGCCGGCTGACGCCGCTTGAGCAGGGCGGCGAGTACGCCGCCGGCACGCGGCTCGTCCCGCCGGTCGACTTCTGGCATGCGCTGCGGCCGCGCGACGAGAGCGCGTCGGCGATCCTGCGGTCGCTGGACGACGAGCGGGCAGGAGCGTTGTTGCGCGCCGGGGCTCAGGCGCTGGCGGAGCGGCAGGCGATGATCGCGGCGGCGGGCGGACCGACGCACGTGGCGGCGTCCGGCCTCACGCGGGCGACGGCGATGGGGCAGACCCATGCGGTGGCCCTGAGCCCGACGCACACGGCGGCGACAGCCCAGGCTCATTCGGCGGCCGTCAGCCCGACGCAGGCGGCGGCAGCCCAGGCGCAATCGGCGGCCCTCAGCCAGACGCAGGCGGCGGCGATGGTGACGCAGAGCCCCGCGGGTGCCCTCGCCGGCGCTCCCGCCGTGCCGACCGCCGACGAGGTCCTGCGGGACGTCGTCTCCCGTGCCCTGCCGGACCTGACCCAGCCCCAGATGCTGACCGGTGTCACGGTCCTGGTTCGCGCGGTGCTGCGGCTGGCCGAGTCGGTCGCCACCTTCGTGAGGCCTCCGGTGGAGCGGCCGCAGGCGGAACGCAAGCGCGTCGAGGGCATGTTCGCCGACCACCGCCCCCAGGACGGCGACGACCAGACGCTGCGTGAGGCCGTCACGGGTCTCGCCAACCTGCACGGATGGTGGGGCGGCCAAGAGCGCTGGAGCACGCTGCGTCAGATCCGCGCCGTCAACCACGTGCTGTCCGGGAAGCCTGCCGACGGCAAGCCGCTGCCCGAGGCCTCCCGGCACACCGGGTCCGCCGACGGGTGGCACAGCGACGAGTTCACCGTTCCGGGCATCGGCGTCGTGTGGCCGTCCGTGCTGGACGTGCTGCGCCCGCTCGCCTACCGCGCCGCCGCACCGACCGTGACCAAGGCACACGGCGAGGCGCTGCTGCTGCTGTTCGAGGCGGTCACCGAGGGTCCGTTGGCGGCGGCCGGAGGTGCCGTGCGCGAGGTCGTCCTGAGCGAGCCGCACGACGGGCAGGAGCGGATCGGCCAGGTGCTACGCCGCGAGGGCCGCACCGTCGTCGTCCTCGGCTGCCAGAACGTCGACCGGCAGCACGGGCTCGTGCACTGGCTGGCCCTGGACCACGACCCGGCCGGTGCGTTCGGCGCGGTCGCGCACTTCACGCTGGACAGGGAGAAGGCGCACCCACCGGTGTTCCCGGCCGAGGCGCTTGCCACGGTGACCGCACTGATCCGGGACAAGGGACCGGCGCCGTGGCAGCCGGAGGCGCCCGCCGCTCTGGCCGCCGCGACGCGGCAGGGTCTGGGGCTCCTCCAGGCGAGCCTGCTGCTCGCCGGGACGCCGTCCCAGCTCACCGAAGAGGTGGTCGCCGCGACCGGGCTGAAGCCGCGCCAGAAGGAGCTCGGTGACGCCCTGCTGGCCTCGCTGGAGACCGGCGACCGCACGGCCCTCGTCGGCGCCCTGCTGCCCGAGAACGCCGGCGACCTGTGGACGGCCGGACCGGACACGGACGCGGCGGGCCGGCTGTGGGCCGAGCGGCTCGGCGGAGTGGTCCGCCTGCCCGAGGACCTCGCGGGGGAACTCTCCCTGGCCGGGGTGCCCGCGGGTGCCGCCGAGGAGGTGCTCAACCCGGGCCGCACCCCCTGGATCAGCCGTACCACGGTCCAGCGGCCCGGCAAGGACGGCGATCTGGTGCCGGAGGACTCCCGGGCGCTGCCGAGACGGCACGACCTGACGCGTGCCGTGGCCACCCTGGCCGGACTCGCCTACTCCCTGCCGTACGGGCACCCCCTGCGCGCCGTCCTGCCGGACGGGCTGACCGCGCTGCGCCGCCGCGTCGCGGACCCCGGCCTGCTCCTCGACCTCGACCTGATGTGGACGGAGAAGGGCTCGTCGACGGCCGTGCAACTGCGCAAGGCATACGGTCTGCCCGCCACCGGTGGTGCCGACGCGCACGGTCTGACCGCCGTGGGCGAGGCGCTGGTGCTGCGCCCCTGGTACGGCGACCAGGAGACCGTCCTGGTCCGCACCGGTGCCCTCGACGGGGCCGACGACCCGGTGTTCGGGCTGGTCGAGGGAATAGCCGGGGCCGGGCACGGCGAGGGCATGCGGGCTGTGCGCACGATCCTGGGTGACGAGCTCGCCCGCGCCCTGGCTGCGGGAACGGGCGGCGAGGAGCCCGCCGGTCACGCCCAGGACCCGTGCGTCTGCGTGCCCGAACTGGTCGCCGAGGTCGCGAGGACCCACGGTCTGGGCGAGGACGCGGCGGCGCTCTACCTCCAGTTGCTGGCCCTGCCCGACCCGACGGACCGCAACTGCGCCCGCTGGACGGGCTGGAAACCGGCCCGCACGAAGAAGGCCCGCGCCGAGCTGGCAGCCACCGATCTGGTCGTCGAGGCCAAGCGGGCGCGCGCCGGACGGACCCTCTTCCTGCCGTGCGGCTGGCTCGACCTGAAGTCCCCCGCGCTGCCGGTGGAGATCTGGAAGCAGGCTCTCTACCCGATCCGTGACCACTCCCGCGCGGTGCCGCTGCTACCGGTGCCGGAGCTGTTCACGCGCGCGTGGGACCGCGTACGCGCCGGTGACGCCCCGGCCTACGAGGAGCTGACCACCCGAGCCACCCGCAAGGGCCGCCGCCGATGACCATCGTCCACCCGCACCTGGAAGACCCCGCACCGATGACCACCACCCTGTCCCCCGCCCCGGCCCGCCAGATCGTCCCGCCCGAGGACCGGCACGCGACCGAGCTGGCCTTCCTCGCCGCGTACGACGACGGGCCGCGCCCGCCCGCCTGGCGGCTCACCCCGCGCGCCATCGTCACGTTCGTCATGGGCAGCGACGGCCGGTCGCTGAAGCTGCCCGACGACGCCGAGGCGCCGCAGGGGGTGCCGCGCCGCCTGGTGATCGAGGGCAAGTTCGTCGGCGACCGGGCCCTGGTCGAACGATGTGTGGTGACGCTCGCCGGGGAGCGCGGTCTGCTGCTCGTCGGCGAGCCCGGCACCGCCAAGTCGATGCTGTCGGAGCTGCTCTCCGCCGCTGTGTGCGGCACCAGTGGGCTGGTCGTGCAGGGCACCGCCGGTACCACCGAGGACCAGCTCAAGTACGGCTGGAACTACGCGCTGCTGCTGGCGCAGGGCCCCACCCGGCAGGCGCTCGTCCCCTCCCCCGTCCTGACCGCCATGTCGCGGGGCGCCGTCGCCCGCGTCGAGGAGGTCACCCGCTGCCTGCCCGAAGTGCAGGACTCGCTGGTGTCGTTGCTCTCGGAGCGGCGGATCGCCGTGCCCGAACTGGCGGGCACCGAGGACGCGTTGGCGCACGCCGCGCCCGGATTCACCCTCATCGCCACCGCCAACCTGCGCGACAAGGGCGTCTCCGAGATGTCCGCGGCGCTCAAGCGCCGCTTCAACTTCGAGACCGTCGGCCCCATCGGCGACCTCGACGCGGAGACCGCGCTGGTGCGCGGTCAGGCCCGGGCCTCGGTGGAGCGGGCCGGGGCGCCGTTCCAGGTCGACGACGCCGTGCTGGAGGCGCTCGTGACGGCCTTCCGGGACCTGCGCGAGGGCCGGTCGGCGGAGGGCTGGGAGGTGGAGCGGCCGTCCACGGTGATGAGCACCGCGGAGGCCGTGTCCGTCGCCGGCGCGCTCGCGCTCGCGGCGGCGTACTTCCCGGGCGACCGTGACGTCCTCGGGCTGCTGCCGGGACATCTGCTGGGTGTGGTCCGCAAGGACGACCCGGCGGACGCGGCCCGGCTGCGCGGCTACTGGGACGGCCCCGTCCGGCGCCGCGCCGAGCAGGGTTCCGCCACCTGGCGCGCCCTGTGGGACCTGCGTACGGTCCTGGAGGGCTGACGGCCGTGTCCCTCACCCACAGGGCCGTCCCCGACTCGGGGGACACCCGGGCCACCGCGTCGCCGGACGAGGCGCTCGCCGCCCTCACCGGCCCGTCCGGGCCTTTTCTCGTCGGTGTCCGGCACCACGCGCCGTCGCTGGCCGCCGCCGTGCCCACGCTGCTGGACGAGGCGAAGCCGGACGTGCTGCTGGTCGAACTGCCCGCCGAGATGCAGGAGTGGCTGCCCTGGCTGGGGCACGAGGAGACGCGCGCCCCGGTCGCGCTCGCCGCCGCTCCCGCCGACGGGAGCGGCGGCCCGGGCGGTCCGGCGTTCTACCCGTTCGCCGACTTCTCGCCCGAACTGGCCGCCGTGCGTTGGGCCGTCCGGCAGGGCGTGCCGGTGCTCGCCTGCGACCTGCCGCTCGCCGACCGGGCGTGGGGCGAGGGCCGGCGGTCCGCCGGCCCGCGGGCGGGCGGCCCCGGTCTCGCCGCGGCTCTGCGTACACGGCTGACCGGCCGTCCCGGGGACGACCTCTGGGACCGGCTCGTCGAGGCGACCGCCCCGGGCTCCCCGCCCGAGGCCCTGCGCCGGGCGGCCCTGCTCACCGGCTGGGCGCTGCGCCAGGACGCGGCCGCCGCGGGCGGCGTACCGGGGTTGGACCTGCGGCGCGAGCGGTGGATGCGGGCCCGGCTGGCCGAGGCCACCGCGCACGGTGAGCGGGCGGCCGTGGTCGTCGGCGCGTTCCACGCCCCGGCGCTCGTACGGCCGGACGCGGGGACGGGTGCCGAGGTCGGCGCGTCCCCGGACACGGCACCGGTACGCCGGGAGACGGGCGCGGAGGCCGTGACGACGGCAGACGCCCAACGGCCCGGCTGGACGACATCGTTGATCCCGTACACGTACGCCCTTCTCGACGAGCGGTCCGGTTACCCGGCGGGCATCCGGGATCCGGAGTGGCAGCACATGGTCCTGCGGGCGGCGGGTGATCCGGCTGCGCTCCATGAGGCGCTGACGCGGGCGGCCGTCCGCATCTGCGCCGAACTGCGCGGCCTCGGGCACCCGTCCGGGCCCGCCGACGCGCGGGAGATCAGCCGGCTCGCCTCGGACCTCGCCCGGCTGCGGGGCTTGCCCGCGGCCGGCCGCGGTGAACTCGTCGAGGCCGTGCAGACGGTACTCACACAGGGTGAGCCCTACGGGCGCGGGCGCGCCGTCGCAAGGGCGATGGAGCGGGTGCTCGTCGGCACGCGCGGCGGGCGCCCCGCCCCGCAGGCGCCCCGCAGCGGACTCGTCCCCGCGGTCGAGGCCGAGGTGGCGGGGCTCGGCCTGCCCGGCCCGGCGGAGGGCAGCCCCGGACCCGCGCGGGATCTGCGGCTCGATCCGTTGCGGTCCGGTCTGGACCGGCGCCGTGAACTGCTGCTGCGCCGGCTGACGGTGTGCGGGGTCCCCTACGGGGAGGCCAGGGAGGTCGTCGGCGCGGGTGGTGCCGAAGCCCTCACCTCACGGTGGGAGGTGCGCTGGACTCCCGCCACGGCGGCCATGCTGACCGCGGCGGGCGTACGCGGGGTCACGCCCGCGCAGGCCGCCGAGGGTGTGCTGCGCGAACGGCGGCGCGGGGAGCGGGACGAGGGCGGGCCGACCGCCGCCCGGACCCTCGAGGGGCTCGAACGGGCGGCCGAGTGCGGCCTGACGGTGCTCGCGGACGAACGGCTCGACGACGTCGCGGACGTCCTGCCGCAGGCCGGTACGCTGCCCGAACTTCTCACCGGTCTGGCCCTGCTGGACCGGCTGCGAGCCGGTCACGTCCCGGGCCTTGCCCCTGCGGCCGACCGTGAGGCCCGGGCGGCGGCCGTGGCGGAGCTGCTCACGGCCGCGGCGGTGCGGCAGGTGGACGGTCTGACCGGTTCGGAGGACCCTGCCGACGCCCACGCCCTGCTCGAACTCGCCCATCGCGCCGACCTGCTGGGCGGCATCCGCCTCGCCGACGCCCTGAACCGCCTGTCCGCCGACGGCTCCCCGCTCATGCGCGGTGCCGCCGGGGCCGTACGGGTCCTGCTCGGGCAGGAGGACGCGCGGGTCTTCGGCGACCGCGTGGCCTCCTGGGTCGACGGGGCCACCGACCCCGGCTCCCGCACGGCGCTGACCGCCCGGCTCAGTGGCCTGCTGACCGCCGCGGGTCCGCTGCTGGAGGCGGCGGCACCCGCGCTGGAGCCGCTGCTCACCCGGGTGTCCGAGCTGGCCGACCGGGAGTTCCTGAACCGGCTGCCCGCGCTGCGCGGCGGCTTCGACACCCTCAGCCCCGCGGCCCGCGACCGGCTCCTGGCCGCCGTCGAGGAACGTCTGGGCGCCCCGCGCGTCGCCGAGACGGACGGTACGGATCCGGCCGCGCTCGCCGCCTGGACCCAGGCGGACTTCGCGGCCCGTGAGGCGCTGGGGTCGCTGGGGCTGCTGCCCGTGTCAGAGGGCGGCACCGGAAGGCCCGGCGTCACGGCGGAACCCTCTCCCGGGTTCGGGGAGAAGGACCCCGCCGTCGAGCCGGCGATGCCCCGCCTCCTCGCCCCCGCCGACCGGTGGCGCCTTCTCCTCGGCCGTCGCACGGACCAACTGCCGTCGTCGGCAGGACCGCTGGCGACCGCGCTGGACGAGCTGTACGGGAGCGGACGCGGCGAAGGCAGCCGGGGCGATCTGACGGGTGCCGGGGCCGCTGGTGGACGCCAGGCGCCCTACCCCGGGGTGCGGGAGTGGTCCGAGGAACTGGCGGCGCTGTTCGGGCCGGGCGTCCGGGAGGAAGTGCTGGCGGCCGCGGCCGCGTCGGGCCGTACGGACGTCCTCGCCGAGCTGGACGCGGACAGCGTGCGGCCCTCCGTGGACCTGCTGCGCTCCGTGCTGCGGCATGCGGGCGGGCTGCCCGAGGCGCGGCTGGCCGCGTTGCGGCCGCTCGTGCGGCGGCTGGTCGACGCGTTGACGCGGGAACTGGCCACCCGTCTGCGTCCCGCCCTGCACGGCACGGCCCTGCCGCGCCCCAGCCGGCGCCCCGGCGGCGGCCTTGACCTGGCCCGCACGCTGCGGGCCAACCTGGCGACCGCCCGCCGCGGCCCGGACGGCTCGGTGCAGGTCATCCCCGAGCGGCCGGTCTTCCGTACGCGGGCGCGCCGGGCCGCCGACTGGCGGCTGATCCTGGTCACGGACGTGTCCGGGTCCATGGAGGCGTCAACGGTGTGGGCCGCGCTCACCGCCTCGGTGCTGGCCGGGGTACCGACGCTCTCCACGCACTTCCTGGCGTTCTCCACGGAGGTCATCGACCTGACCGGGCACGTGGAGGACCCGCTGTCGCTGCTGCTGGAGGTCAGTGTGGGCGGCGGCACGCACATCGCGGCCGGTCTGCGGCACGCGCGCGAGCTCGTCACCGTGCCCTCGCGCACCCTCGTCGTGGTCGTCAGCGACTTCGAGGAGGGGTATCCGGTCGGCGGGCTGCTCGCCGAGGTCCGCGCGCTGGTCGGGGCCGGCTGCCACGTCCTGGGGTGCGCGAGCCTCGACGACACGGGCCGGCCTCGCTACTCCACGGGAGTCGCCGGTCAGCTCGTCTCCGCGGGCATGCCCGTCGCCGCCCTCAGTCCGCTCGAACTCGCCCGCTGGGTAGGGGAGAAGATCGCATGAGCCCGGACCTGCCTCCGGTCGTCCCGTCCGTCACCGCCGAACTCGTCGGCGCGCTCTCACCCAGGCTCCGCAAGCGGCTGGACGCGGGCGTCGCCAAGCTCCTGGCGCGTCCGGCCGTCCGTGACGGCGACACCGTGCGGATCGCCGTCGACGACGAGACCGACGTCGTACTGCACGCACCCGGCGGGAGGGTGGCCGGTGTGGACGCGATCCGCTGCGGATGCCTGCTGGCCCCCGACTGCCTGCACCGCGCGGCGGCGGCCTCGGCCGCGCCCGTCGCCGACGACACCTCGGGTACGGAGGCGGCCGAGGCTCCGGAAACGGCGGCGGCTTCGGAAGCAGCCGGGGCTCCGGAAACGGCCGAGGCTTCGCAGAGGGGGGAAGCGACGACGACGGTCACGGCGAAGGAGAGGGACCCGGCCGGGCAGGCGGAGCCCGGCACCGCCACGGACGACCAGCGCGCCGCCGCCCGGACGGTGTTCGACGCGGCTGCCGCCGTGCTGGAGGCCGGCACGGACGGTGCCGGCGCCGTGCTCCAGGCGGAGCTCCTGCGCGCCGCGCACTCCGCCCGCCTCGCCGGCCTGCCGCGGGCCTCGGCCGCGGCGGTCTCCGTGGTGACCGGGGTCCGCGCGGCCCGCTCCGCCGACGCCGGCCACCGCCTCGGCGACCTCGCCGACGCGCTGGCCGACGTCCTGGGCGTCGCACACCGCCTTCCGCACACCTCCGGCCCGGAGCTGACCGAGCTGCGCGGCTCGGTACGGCAGCCGTACCGCCCGGACGGCTCCCTGCGCCTGTACGGCCTCTTCTCCGAGCCGGTGCTCACGGCGACCGGCTACGCCGGCGCGGTCACCTGGACGGCCGGTGCCGACGGCCGCCTGTACACGGTCTCGGACGTGGCACCGGGCGGGCCCGCCCGGGCGACCGGCGCCGCCGACCGGGCCGTGCGGATCGGCGACACGGCCCTGACCCACCGAGAGCTGTCGCGCGCGGGCCTGGCGGTGTCCGGTGCCACCGTCTCCCCGACGGGCCGTCTGGGAGCGGGGGCGGCGGTACGGGCGGTCCGCGCGGCCGGTACCGCCTGGCGCGGCGAGCCGCTGGACCGGCTGTGGGCCGTACCCGTCGCCGAGCAGGTGGCCCGGGCCCTGGACGGCGGGCAGGACCTGCTGTTCCTCGAAGTGACCCTGATGGGCACGGTCCGGGAGACGTCGGGTGACTGTCTGCTGGCCGACTGCGCGGGCGTACCTGTGCGGCTGGCGAAGGCCCATGACTCACCGTCGCTCCCCTACCGCGACAACCTCCGCCTGCTCGCCGCCGCCCGGGGCAGTCGGCTGCGGCTCGTCGCGCGTCTGGCCCCCGGACCACTCCCCCGCGCCCTGCCGCTCGCCATCGAGCATCCGTCCGACCCCATGGCCCGGGTGGACCTCGGCCTGGACCGCCTCCAGCACGCGGACCTGCCCACCGATGCGGCCGCGCCGGCTGCCGCCGCCGTCGCCGCCGGGGACGAGGCCCCGCTGCACCTGCTGCGCCGTCGTGTGCACCAGGCGGTGTCCGGGGGCCGGCCTGTCCTGTCCTTCTCCCGGAGCGGATCGGGTGACAGCACTCGCCTGCGCCGCGCCGGTCTCGTCACGGCGGCCGATCTCCTCGACGACCTCCAGGCGGCCGCGGCGGAGCGGTCCCGCGACGCCTTCGGCCGACTGCTCCCGGCCGACACGGACCGCTTCGCCCGCGCCTGGCTCGCCGCCGCCGTCTACACGGGCGTGGTCGAGCGGGCGTTGTGCGCGCAGGCGTGGGGGGGGCCTCGGCGGCGGTCGCCACTCCGGCCGGGATCCCGCGCATTTAGGTCAGGAACCGTCCTACACGGCTTCTAACGTGGTGCTCGTCCACGGGAACACCACTGACGGAAGCCGGAGACGATGACCGCAGCAACGCACCACGCCGCCACCCCGACCACGCCCGCGCCCCACCCCACCGGCGAGCGCGCCGACCTGCTGGAGGCGCTGGCGCACCATCGCGGGTTCCTGCGCCTGACCACCCGTGACCTGACCGACGAGCAGGCCGGACGGCGGACCACCGGCAGCGAGCTGTGCCTGGGCGGCCTCATCAAGCACGTCACGTCGGTCGAACGGTCCTGGGTCGACTTCATCCAGCACGGGCCGGAGGTGCTGGGCGACTGGAACAACATGACCGAGGCCGACTGGACCCGGCGGGCCGACGAGTTCCGGATGCTGCCCGGCGAGACGCTCGCCGGGGTGCTGGAGGCGTACGCCGAGGTGGCCCGCCGAACGGACGAACTCGTCGGGACACTGCCCGACCTGGACCTGTCCCACCCGCTGCCGCCGGCCCCTTGGCACGAGCCGGGCTCACAGTGGTCCGTCCGCCGGGTGCTGATCCACATCATCGGCGAAACGGCCCAGCACGCGGGCCACGCCGACATCATCCGAGAATCCCTGGACGGCGCAAAGAGCATGGGGTGACGAGAGATTCCGGTGGGCGGCATCGCGGCGTGACGCCTACCGGTGCGGCGTTTCGGTGAATGGTGCAGGTGTCTCGGCGCTGTTCGTTCCCTTCGGTCGGCCGTGCCCGGCACGGTGTTCACTGCTGTGCCCTGCCGGGCGTCCGACCCTGGTGCTTCGGTATCGCCTCGGCTGAGGGCTGTGTCAGGTGCCGAACCGAGCTGGGAGTGTGCAGGGTGCGGAGCCAGGAGCTGGACGGACCTGAACGGATTGTCCTGGGCGAGCGCCCCGAGGCGGCGGTGCGGCTGTACGGCCTGCCGCCGGCCGGCGCGGGGGCCGATTTCTACCACCCGTGGCTGGCGCACATGCCGGAGTGGGTGGAGTTGTGCTCGGTGCGATTGCCAGGTCGGGGCCCCCGGGCCGACCAGCCGTCACTGACCGACCCCGCCGATCTCTCCGCCCGCCTTGCCGGGATCGTCGACGACCCGGCCGACGAGCGGCCGTTCGCCGTGTTCGGCCACAGTGTGGGTGCGCTGATGGCGTTCGAGACGATGCGCCGGCTCCGGCGGGACGGCGGACGTCTGCCGGTCTGGGCGGGGCTGTCCGCGCTGCAGGGACCTCAGGACGGCGCCTACGCCAAGGGCCTTCTGCCCCTGCTGACCAACGGCACGGAGGGACTGGCCACGCTGATCGGCGGCCCGGTGCCGCGCTGGATGCTCGGTGACACGCCGTTGATGGCCGCCCTGGGCACGCCCTTGCTCGCCGACTGCCTGCTCCTGCTGCACCACCGCCACCGCGCGGAGCCGCCGCTCGACGTGCCCCTCGGCCTGTACGGCGGTACGCAGGACCCGACCACCGACGCGGAGCAGCTCAGCACCTGGAACAGCCTGTTCGCCGCACCGGCTGAGCCTCGGCTCTTCCGTGGAGCGCACATGTACACGAACGAGCAGACCGAGGCGCTGGCGAAGCAGGTGGTCGCCGACATCGCGAGGGCCTGCGGCAGGGCGGGGGTCCGCCAGGGCCCGGTGGGCCGCGAGAACGTGGTGCCGAGCGTATGAGCGCTGTGGACGCCGCACGGACACCGGCCGCACACGCGGGAGGGGGCTGGGCGGCGGGGGTGATGTGCCTGGGCATCTTCCTGCTGGGGACCTGACCTGACCGTCCTCAACGTCGCCGTCCCCCAACTGCGCGACGCGCTGGGCGCGCGAGGACACCGACCTGGACATCGGCCTCGACGTCGTGGCCAAGGGGGCGCGCGAGACGCGGGTGCGGGCGGCGGTGAGTGCCTCGTACGGCTTCGGAGGGCAGAACGCCGTCCTGGTCCTCACCGGCTGCTGACGTGCGCGGCGACACGGGAGGCAGCGCTCAGCCGAGTGGGTCGTGGCCCCAGTTCATGAGCGAGTGGCGCCAGCGTGAGTCGCGGACGTCTCCCGAGGGGCGCTGAGCGAGATGACGGCGGATGTAACCGACCACCTTGCGCATGTGCTGATAGTCCTCGTCCGACAGGTCCTTCTTCTTGCTGCGCAGGATGTCGAGGATGCGGCGTCCGGAGGCGTGCCCGGTGGACTCACCGCTGTCCCCGCGCTGGCCCGCGTCACGGGAGGCGCCCGTGTCGAGCCAGTCGCCGAGCGCGGACGGTGTCATGTTGACCAAGTCGTCGAACGCCTCCCGCGTCTCACGCTTCTCGTCGCCCCGCACGCCGCGTCACTTCTTCTTCCGCAGGGCGGACGGCTTGTGCACCGCGGACCTTCCGGACTTGTCACTGCGCACCTCGTACTGCGGCTCCTCGGCCGAGGCGTCCACGGTCCGGCCGGCGGCCTTCGTCCGCTTGGTGATCTTCTTCTCCACCTTCCCCTCCGCCTCGCCGCCATGACTGCTCCAGGTGACCTCGTCACCCCGCTTCAGGGACTCGTCCCGCTTCTTGTCCTTCGCCATGCGGTTCTCCTCGTACGGGAGCGGGCGCGTCGGGTGCGTCCGCGACTGGTTCGTGTGCGTGGTCTGATTCCACGGTGTGCGAGGCGGGGCTGTCTCGCATCCCGGGTGCGGCCGCCCCGGGGGAGGTACCGCCACGTCGACTTGATAGGTAAGTGAGCACTTGCCTATGCTGTGGTCGTGGCCGACGACCTGTTCAAAGCCCTGGCCGACCCCACCCGTCGCACGATCCTCGACGAGCTCACGGAGAAGTCCGGACAGACCCTGTTCGAGATCTGCTCGCGGCTGAGCATGAAGCACCAGCTCGGCATCTCCCGTCAGGGGGTCTCCCAGCACCTCGCCGTGCTGGAGGCCGCCGGGCTCGTCGAGACCAGGCGGGAAGGCCGCTACAAGTTCCACGACCTGAACACGGCCCCGCTGCGACAGATCGCCGAGCGATGGCTCGTGTCCGACACCTCCGAACCGGAGAGCACCTCATGAAGATCCACCTGACCAGCGTCTTCGTCGACGACCAGGCCAAGGCCCTGCACTTCTACACCGAGATCCTCGGCTTCGAGAAGAAGCACGACGTCCCGGTGGGTGAGACAGACCGGTGGCTGACCGTCGTCTCGCCCGACGAGCCCGGCGGCACCGAACTCCTCCTGGAGCCCGTCGGCCACCCGGCCGCCAGGACCTACCGCGACGCGCTCGTCCAGGACGGCATCCCGCTCGCCCAGTTCGCCGTCGAGGACGTGAACGAGGAGTACGAGCGCCTGCGCGGCCTCGGCGTCCAGTTCCTCCAGGAGCCCCTGGAGATGGGTCCCGTCACCACCGCCGTCTTCGACGACACCTGCGGCAACCTGATCCAGATCGCGACGAAGCCGCAGTAGGCCGACCCTTGAGCGCCCGTCGCATCACTCCCCTCGCCGGCGCAGACCCGACTTGGTGATCGTCGTGGTGACCAGGAGGTCGGTGATGAGGTTGTGGTCGAGGGCGTTGCTCCCCGCTACTGCGACAGCCGTCGGTCTCCTCGTCATCCGGGCGAACCCCACGAGACGTCGGAGTGCGCGCGCCGGTACGGGCCGTGTCGAACCGTGCAGGGCGGGTACCCAGGGCTAGCGCGGAGGGAGTGATCCGGATGGTGCAGGACGGCGACGACGCGATGCTCGCCCCACGGGCCGAGGGCAGCGGTCTGCGGCTGGCGGCGCAGCCGCCCGCGGAGCGGTCCGGGCCGGACGAGGCGGCCGGTGAGCTGCCCCTGGATCGCAACCAGGCGATCCTCGAAGCCGCCAAGCAGGTCGGCACCCTGCTCAAGCGCGGCGGGCACGACTTCGCGTTGGCGGGCAGTGTCGCCGCCTACGCCCACGGGGCCAGCGAGAACCTCCAGCACGACGCCGACTTCTGCATCCGGCCCGAGGACTCCGAGGCCGTCGCCGCCACGCTGCGCGGGGCCGGGTTGCCGGTGCACACCCCGCCCGAGGACTGGCTGCTGAAGTCGACGTGCTTCGGGCAGGACATCGACATCATCTTCGAGCTCGCGCACCGCCCCGTCTCGACGGGCATGCTGGACCGGGCTCAGGAGATCCCGGTGGACTCCGTGCGGATGCCGGTGCTGGCGCCGACCGACCTGCTCTCCAGCCTGCTCGCCGCCTTCTCCGAGCACCACTGCGACTTCGGCGCCGTCCTGCCGATCGCCCGTGCGCTGCGCGAGAAGGTCGAGTGGGAACGGATCCGCGAGGACATCGGGGGCGAGCCGATGGCGGACGCCTTCCTGTTCATGCTCGAACGCCTGAACGTGATCACGCCACGGGAGGAGCTGCCATGACCGGTCCCGACGCACGGGGCGCGCCCGGCGCTCCGGCCCCCGAGCACCTGGAGTACCGCGTCGCCCACCTCCGTGACCGGCTCGCCGCCGGGGACCTCGGTGAGCTCGGGGTGCGGATCGAGGTGCGCGGCGAGGCGGTGCTGCTGACCGGCACCGTGCCCTCCGCCCGCTGCCGCGACGACGTACGCCGTCTCGCCGAGGAGCAGCTGGCCGGACTGCCGGTGCACTACGACCTGGTGGTCACCGACTCGTCCTCGCCCGATCACGCGGAGGACCTCACATGATCCGGATCGCCGCCGTCGGGGACATCCACATGGGTCCCGACAGCCAGGGCGTGCTGCGCCCGGCGTTCGAGACGCTGCCCGACTGTGCCGACGTCCTGCTGCTGGCCGGGGACCTCACCCGGCACGGCACACCGGAGGAGGCCCGGGTGGTGGCCGGGGAGATCGCGGACCTCGGCGTGCCCGTCGTCGCCGTGCTGGGCAACCACGACCACCACGACGACCGTCCGCAGGAGGTCACGGCCATCCTGGAGGACGCCGGTGCCCACGTCCTGGAGGGGCGGTCCACGATAGTGACCGCCGGTGGTAACCGCATAGGGGTGGCCGGGACCAAGGGGTTCGGGGGCGGCTTCGTGGGGCGCAGCGCCGGTGAGTTCGGTGAGCCGCTGATGAAGGAGTTCGTGCGCTACTCACGCCGGTGCGCCGACGGGCTGCGTACGGCGCTGGAGCGGCTGGCCGGCGAGGACTGCGACGTACGGGTCGCGCTGACGCACTTCTCCCCCGTGCCGGAGACGCTGGCGGGTGAGCCGCTGGAGATCTATCCGTTCCTCGGCAGCTATCTGCTGGCCGAGGCGATCGACACCGCGGGCGCCGACCTCGCGGTGCACGGGCACGCGCACGCCGGCACCGAGCACGGCATGACGAGCGGCGGCGTTCGCGTGCGCAATGTGGCGCAGCCGGTGATCGGCCGGGCCTTCCACGTCTACCACGTGCCGGTCGGTGCGCGACTGCCGTAGCGGCGGGCTGAAACAGCCGCGGACCGGTCGGCGCGCCGCCGCGGCAGGGCGGCGTACTGCACTTGGCGCCCCTTCGCGTCACCAAAGCGCGAAACACCTCCGGGATTGACATCGCGCGGTCTTTTCCAGGCAAGCCCTAGGGCTTCGGGACGGTTTCTCCCCGTACCTGACTGGAAGGAGACCTTTCGCATGGTGCACAGACATGCCGCGGCCGGGCGCCGTACGGCTCTGGTCGCGGTCGGCGCGTTGATGCTGAGCGGGATCTGTTCGACCGCCGCGACCGGGGCCGAGCCGCCGCCCCTGGCGGGTCCGCTGCCCTCCGCGACGCAGACGCTCGGGGCCGACCGGCCGTCGGCTGAGGTGCTGCACGCGCTGGAGCGTGACCTCGGTCTGACCGGGCAGCAGG
The DNA here is from genome assembly GCF_042731435.1 of Streptomyces sp. NPDC059861. NCBI lineage: Bacteria > Bacillati > Actinomycetota > Actinomycetes > Kitasatosporales > Streptomycetaceae > Streptomyces > Streptomyces sp. NPDC059861. The sequence continues at coordinate 137,092 of NZ_JBHWJQ010000018.1, forward strand.
CGGCGACGCGGCTGGTGAACGAGGCGGAGGCGGGCACCCGTGCGGGCCGCCTCCGCCTCGCGCTGGGCGAGCGTTTCGCCGGCGCCTGGCTGAGCGGCGCCACCTCGGGCACGCTCACCGTCGCGACCACCAGCGACACGGACGTGACCACCATCCAGGGACAGGGCGCGAAGGCCGCGGTCGTCGACGCGTCCCTGGCCGACCTCACGGCGGTCAAGGGCAAGCTGGACAAGGCCGCCTCCCGGGTCAGCACGCGCAACGCGCCGCAGTGGTTCGTCGACGTGCCGAGGAACAAGGTCGTGGTCGAGGCCACGAGCAGGTCGGCAGCGACCGCCTTCGCCAGGGCCGCCGGCCTCGACACCGGGCAGGTCGACGTCAAGGTGTCGTCGAAGCGGCCGCATCTGATGGCGGACATCACCGGCGGCGACGCGTACTACATCAACGGCGCGGCCCGTTGCTCGATCGGCTTCTCGGTCACCAAGGGCGAGCAGCAGGGCTTCGCCAGCGCCGGTCACTGCGGCGACCCGGGCGACCGGACCACCGGCCACGACCAGACCGAGCAAGGCACCTTCCAGGCCTCCACCTTCCCCGGCAAGGACATGGCGTGGGTCGCGGTGAACGACAACTGGACCGCCACCGCCGGTGTCAAGGGCGAGGAAGGCGAGAACGTGCAGATCGGCGGCTCGGTCGAGGCGCTGGTCGGGGCGTCGGTGTGCCGTTCCGGCTCCACCACGGGCTGGCACTGCGGCACGATCCAGCAGCACGGCACGAGCGTCAGCTACGCCGAGGGCGTCGTCGACGGTCTGACCCGCACCACGGTGTGCGCCGAGCCGGGCGACTCCGGTGGCCCGTACGTCTCGGGCGCCCAGGCGCAGGGGCTGACCTCGGGCGGCACGGGTGACTGCACGCGCGGTGGCACCACCTTCTACCAGCCCGTCAACCCGGTCCTCGGTGACCTCGGGCTCACTTTGAAGACGGCCTCCACCGGTGCCGCGGCGCCGGGCCAGCAGGACGGTGGCCAGACCGACGGATGGGCGGCCGGCCGTATCTACCACGCCGGGGCCACCGTGACGGTCAACGGTGTCCGTTACCAGTGCCTGCAGGCCCACCAGGCGCAGGGCGCCTGGGCGCCGGCCGCCACACCGGCACTGTGGCAGCGGGTCTGACGGTCCCACGGGGCCGGGCGGGGGGGGGGGGCGGGCGCCCCCCCCCCCCCCGCGCGGCGGGGTGTA
>NZ_JBHWJQ010000019.1:0-78747 GCF_042731435.1 Streptomyces sp. NPDC059861
CCCCTCCTGAAAGGGGCGCCCCCATCGCCGTACCACCGCCTACGGGCCTACGGCCTACGGCTACCGGCCGGTGACCACCGCCGGCCCCGTCCTCACGGCCAGTTGCCACCGCTGCCGTTGCCGTTGTTCCCACCGTTGTCCCCGCCCTGGATCCAGCCCTCGGGGAGGGAGAAGGACGGCTTCGGGTCCGGCCCTCCGTCCGTCCCCCCGTTGATCAGGCCCTCGATCAGGCCGCCCTGGTCGTCACCGTTCCCGTTGTCGTTGTCGCCGTCACCGCGGCCACGCCCGCCGTCACCGTCCTCGCGGTCGCGGTCCTTTTCGGGTTCCGGGAGGTCGATGTGGTTGAAGGACGCCGCCTCCTTGCCCGTGAGGGCGCCGGTCATGGCGTCGCGCCAGATCGGGCCGGGGACGCGGCCGCCGTAGACCTTGTCGTGGTAGACGCCGCCGATGTTGATGTTCTCCATCTGGACCTGCTGGGTGGCGCTGCCGACCCAGACCGCGCCCGCGAGGTTGGGCGTGTAGCCGACGAACCAGGCGTTCTTGCGCTCGTCCGTCGTGCCCGTCTTACCCGCGCTGTCGCGGTCGGTGAGGCCCGCCTCCTGGCCCGTACCCGAGTCGATCACGCCGCCCAGCAGGGCGTTGATGGTGTCGGCGGTCTTCTCGGACATGGCCCGTGAGCAGGTCGACTTCGGCACCTGGAGCGACTTCTGCTCGTTGCCGATCTTCTGCGTGATCGACTCGATGGCGACCGGCGTGCAGTAGGTACCGCGCGAGGCGAAGGCCGCGTACGCGGTCGCCATGGTCAGCGGGGAGATGCCCTTGGAGCCGAGGGCGATCGCGGGCACCTCGGGCATCTTGTCGCCGTTGCCCTGCACGACGTGCAGGTTCTCGGTCATCTTCATGACCGGGCAGAGGCCGATGTCCGAGATCATCTGCACGAAGTAGGTGTTGACCGACTTGGCCATCGCCTCCTCCAGCCGGTACGGCCCGACCTCGGACTCGTCCTCGTTCTCGACGGTCGCCTTCTTCGGGCCCGTGTTCAGCCACGGCTTGCCGGAGCACGTCTGGACCGGGCTCGGGTAGTCCATGTCGTAGGGCGACGAGTACTCCTGCGAGGCCGGCCGGCCCTGCTCCAGGGCGGCCGCCGCGACGAAGGGCTTGAACGTCGAACCGGTCGGGAAGCCGTAGTTCGAGCCGCCCCAGGCGGAGTCGACCGAGTAGTTGTACTCCGTCTCGTTCTTGCCGTAGCCGTACGCCTTCGACTGGCCCATGCCGAGGATCTTGCCGGTACCGGGCTCGACCAGGGTGGTCGCGGCGGCGACCTGGTCGTCCTGGTTGACGTGATCCTTGAGCGAGGCCTGCACCGACTCCTGGGCCTGCGGGTCCAGGGTGGTCTTGATGGTCAGACCGCCCTGGTTCCAGATCTTCGCGCGGTCCTCCTTGGTCTTGCCGAAGACCGGGTCGTTGAGGAAGACCTTCTCGACGTACTTGCAGAAGAAGCTGGCGCCCTTGACGGCGGTGATGCAACCGTTCTGCGGCCGGCTGACCTCGAGCTCCAGCGGCACCTTCATCGCCTTGTCGGCGTCCGCCTGGGAGATGTCGCCGACTTCCACCATGCGCTGCAGGACGATGTTGCGCCGTTTGGTGGCCTCCGCCTCGTCGTTGACCGGGTCGTACCGGCTGGGCGACTGGACGATGCCCGCGAGGAGGGCCGCCTCCGGGAGGGTGAGGTCCTTGGCGGACTTGGAGAAGTACCGCTGGGAGGCGGCCTCGACGCCGTAGGCCTGCTGGCCGAAGAACGTGATGTTCAGGTAGTTCTCGAGGATCTTCTTCTTGCCGAGCTCCTCCTCGACCTGGATCGCGTACTTCAGTTCGCGGATCTTTCGGCCGAGGGTCTGCTGGGTGGCCTGCGCGACCTTCGTCGGGTCGTCGCCGGCCTCCTCCACGAAGACGTTCTTCACGTACTGCTGGGTGAGCGTGGACGCGCCCTCGGCGACGCCGCCGCTCTGCGCGTTGCGGTTCAGCGCGCGCAGGACACCCTTGAGGTCGACCGCGCCGTGCTGGTAGAAGCGCGAGTCCTCGATCGCGACGATCGCCTTCTGCATGTACGGCGAGATGTCCTTGAGCTCGACCACCGTGCGGTCGCGCGAGTAGACCGTGGCGATGTCGTCGCCGCGCGAGTCGAGGATGGTGGTCCGCTGGCTGAGCGGCGGGGTCCGCATGTTGGCGGGGAGCTCGTCGAAGCTCTCCACCGATCCCTTCGCCGCGAGGCCCAGCGCGCCGACGGCGGGCAGCGCGATGCCGGCCATGACGGCTCCCGCGAGCACACTGACACCGAGGAACTTGGCGGCCTGTTGCGTTGGCGACAGACCACCGCCCGAGCGCTTCTTTGGCATGAGGGCAGCCTACGTTCTCATTCGCCGGACACGCGTATATGCCTTGGCCTAAGCTGCTCTCAACTGTCACAGCAGTAGGGCTACGTATCAATACGTCCGGCGACCCCGAATCGTTCCGGATCCCCTCGGCCTTTTTTGCCGAGGCGTGTTGGGCGGGTGCCCGAATCGGCCTTGTGTGTCACTTGGCGTCCGTTGTGGCGTAACTGAACCATCCCCATTTGCCGGGATTGTCGCGCATGTCGCAGGCTCACTCCCCCGGGTGATCTGCCGCTTACGCATAGTCCGTTCGGGCCATTCAAGATTGGGCCCGCTGGGGGTGTTGCGCCGTGCCCACCTTCCGTAACGTCCTCAACTGGCGGCGGTGAATATGCCGCTGCCGCCGTGGGGGAGCCTCGATTCGGGAGAGGACGGCGCCGGTATGGGCTGGGTAACCGACTGGAGTGCGCAGGCGGCCTGCCGCACTACCGATCCGGATGAACTGTTCGTTCAGGGAGCAGCGCAGAACAGGGCCAAGGCGGTGTGTACCGGATGTCCGGTACGCACGGAATGCCTGGCCGACGCGCTGGACAACCGCGTCGAGTTCGGCGTGTGGGGAGGAATGACCGAGCGCGAGCGCCGCGCACTGCTGCGCAGGCGCCCGACCGTCACCTCCTGGCGCCGGCTCCTGGAGACCGCGCGGACGGAGTACGAGCGGGGTGCCGGCCTGGTGCCCCTCGACGACGACGAGGTGTACGAGAACTACGCGGCGGTGAGCTGAGCGCCACGGGGCTGAGGACTGCGGGCGTCCCCTGCGGGGAGCCCGCCCTCAGACGTCTTCGACCGGCAGCTCCGGCCGGTGGGCCGCGAGCCGGTCGCCGATGTTCCGCAGTCCCGTCAGGTCGTGCACATCGCCCGGCAGCGCGGCCACTTCGACCACCGCCACCTCGGGGTGCAGCGAGGTGAAGCGGTCACGCGTGCGCTGCTCGCGTGCGATGAGTTGCATACGTTCCGCGTGCAGCCTCAGCAGGCCTGCGGTGAGCTGGTCGACGGGGCGCTGCGAGGTGTGCTCGTCCGTGACGACGGGGGAGTCGTCCCTGTCCGTGGCGCTGGGGGAGCCTTCGGTGCGAGCCGGTGCCTCGGAAGCGGGTGAATCTGAACTGCCATACATGTCGGGAGAGTTACGAAGTCCAGCTTTCCCGCCCCCCTGATCCACAATGCCGGGCTCTTCAAGATTTTCCGCTGCGGCGAGCGCCCGCTCGGCCGACAGCCGGTCGGCGCCGCTGCCATGGACGCGGTTGAGCACCAGCCCGGCCAGCGGCATGTCCTCGGCGGCCAGCCGCTGCACGAAGTACGCGGCCTCCCGCAGCGCGTCCCGCTCCGGGGCCGCCACGACCAGGAACGCCGTCCCGGGTGCCTGGAGCAGCTTGTACGTCGCGTCCGCGCGCGTGCGGAACCCGCCGAACGTGGTGTCCATCGCGGCCACGAACGTCTGGACGTCCTTCAGCAGCTGACCGCCGAGCAGCTTTCCGAGCGTGCCGGTCATCATCGACATCCCGACGTTCAGGAACTTCATCCCCGCCCGGCCGCCCAGCTTGGCCGGGGCAGTCAGGAGCCGGATCAGCCGCCCGTCCAGGAACGACCCGAGCCGCTTGGGCGCGTCCAGGAAGTCCAGCGCGGAGCGCGAGGGCGGTGTGTCGACGACGATCAGGTCCCACTCGTCCCGGGCCCGCAGCTGGCCCAGCTTCTCCATCGCCATGTACTCCTGCGTGCCGGCGAAGCCCGCGGACAGCGACTGGTAGAAGGGGTTGCCCAGGATCGTCGCGGCCCGCTCGGGGTCCGCATGCGCCTCGACGATCTCGTCGAAGGTGCGCTTCATGTCGAGCATCATCGCGTGCAGCTCGCCGTCGCCCTCGACGCCCTTCACGCGGCGCGGGGTGTTGTCGAGCGAGTCGATGCCCATGGACTGCGCCAGCCGCCGGGCCGGGTCGATGGTGAGCACGACGACCTTGCGGCCGCGCTCGGCGGCCCGCAGGCCCAGTGCCGCAGCCGTGGTGGTCTTGCCGACCCCGCCCGAGCCGCAGCACACCACGATGCGGGTCTTCGGATCGTCCAGCAGCGGATCGACGTCGAGCACGCGCGCGGGGGAGAGACGGTGGTGCGCCGATGTGGGGTCGTCCGGACTCATGAGATGTCCTGCTTCCGCAGCTCGGTGGCCAGTTCGTACAGGCCCGCCAGATCCATGCCCTCGGCGAGCAGCGGCAGTTCGTGCAGAGGCAGGCCCAGCTCGGCCAGGACGGCCCGCTGTTCGTGCTCCAGCAGATACCGCTCGCCGTACTCCTCGGCCTGCGCCACCAGCGGGTCCACCAGCTTCTCGGCGTTCTGCCCGCGGCGCGCCCCGCCGAGCCCGGCGGCCGACAGCGTCCGCGCGAGATCGGCGCGCGGCATCGTCCGTACGAGGTCCAGGTCCGCCGCGTCCAGCACCTCGGGCCGCACCATGTTCACGATCACCCGGCCGACCGGCAGGTTCGCCGCCCGCAGCTCGGCGATGCCGTCCGCGGTCTCCTGGACGGGCATCTCCTCCAGGAGGGCCACCAGGTGGACGGCGGTCTCCCGGGACTTCAGCACCCGCATCACGGCCTGCGCCTGATTGTGTATCGGGCCGATCTTCGCGAGGCCTGCGACCTCGTCGTTGACGTTCAGGAAGCGGGTGATCCGGCCCGTGGGCGGCGCGTCCATGATGACGTAGTCGTAGACGAACCGTCCGGCGCGGTCCTTGCGCCGGACTGCCTCGCACGCCTTGCCGGTCAGGAGCACGTCCCGCAGGCCGGGCGCGATGGTGGTGGCGAAGTCGATCGCGCCGAGTTTCTTCAGGGCCCGTCCGGCGCTCCCCAGCTTGTAGAACATCTGGAGGTAGTCCAGAAGGGCCAGTTCGGGATCTATGGCGAGGGCGAACACCTCGCCGCCGCCCGGGGCGACGGCGATCTTTCGTTCCTCATAGGGCAGCGCCTCCGTTTCGAAGAGCTGTGCGATGCCTTGTCGGCCCTCGACCTCGACGAGAAGCGTCCGCTTCCCTTCGGTGGCCAGGGCCAACGCTAGGGCGGCGGCGACCGTCGTCTTGCCGGTCCCGCCCTTGCCGCTGACGACCTGGAGCCTGCTCACGTCTTCGAGCGTAACCAGTTCGCGCGGAAAGCGATCGGCACCCTGTGGACAACCCTCGCTCCTGGCGGCCGCGAAGGCCGCCGCCGCCAGCGGATACAGTCGGAGCCATGACCAAATGGGAATACGCAACTGTGCCGCTGCTCGTCCACGCCACGAAGCAGATTCTGGACACCTGGGGCGAGGACGGCTGGGAGCTCGTCCAGGTCGTGCCCGGGCCGAACAACCCCGAGCAGCTGGTGGCCTACCTGAAGCGGGAGAAGCAGGCGTGAGCGCGGTCGAGGCGAAGCTCACGCAGCTCGGCCTGACGCTGCCGGCGGTCGTACCGCCGCTGGCCGCCTACCAGCCGGCCGTGCAGAGCGGGCCCTACGTCTACACCTCCGGCCAGCTCCCGATGGTGGAGGGCAAGCTTCCGGTCACCGGCAAGGTCGGCGCCGAGGTCACCGCCGAGGAGGCCAAGGACCTCGCCCGCGTCTGCGCCCTGAACGCGCTGGCGGCCGTCAAGTCCGTCGCCGGCGACCTGGACCGGGTCGCGCGCGTGGTGAAGGTCGTGGGCTTCGTCGCCTCCGCCGCCGACTTCACCGGCCAGCCCGGCGTCGTCAACGGCGCGAGCGAGCTCCTGGGGGAGGTTCTCGGCGAGAAGGGCGTGCACGCGCGCAGCGCGGTGGGTGTGGCGGTGCTGCCGCTGGACGCGCCGGTCGAGGTCGAGATCCAGGTGGAGCTCGTCCAGCCGTAGCCGCCCGGCGATCGGCGAGGTGATCACTGCCTCTCGAACATCCGCTCACCACGGGATAGCCTCGCGCCCATGGCGAACGGTCAGTGGTACCCCCCGGAGTGGCCGGACCGGATCCGCGCGCTGGCGGCGGGCTCGCTCACGCCGGTGACGCCCAAGCGCGCGGCCACGGTCATGCTGCTCAAGGACACCGGCTCGGGCCCCGTCGTCCACATGCTGCGCCGCCGTGCCTCCATGGCCTTCGCGGCGGGCGCCTACGCGTACCCGGGCGGCGGCGTCGACCCACGGGACGGGGGCTTCTCCCTGCCCGAGCGGAGCCAGGAGCCCGGGGCAGAGCGCCACGTCGGCTGGGCGGGCCCCACGCGCGCGTGGTGGGCGGACCGGCTCGGCGTCGACGAGACGGCAGCCCAGGCGATCGTCTGCGCGGCCGTACGCGAGACGTACGAGGAGGCAGGCGTCCTCCTGGCCGGGCCGGACGCCGACTCGGTCGTCGGCGACACCACGGGGCCGGACTGGGAGGCGGACCGCGCCGCCCTGGTCGCGCGCGACCTCTCTTTCGCGGAGTTCCTGGACCGCCGCGGCCTGGTGCTGCGCTCCGACCTCCTGGGCGCCTGGACGCGCTGGATCACCCCGGAGTTCGAGGCCCGCCGCTACGACACCTGGTTCTTCGTCGCGGCCCTCCCCGAGGGGCAGCGCACGCGCAACGCCTCCACGGAGGCGGACCGCACGGTGTGGATCCGGCCGGCCGAGGCGGCGGCGTCGTACGACAAGGGCGAGCTGCTGATGATGCCGCCCACCATCGCGACGCTGCGGCAGCTGACGGCGTACGGGACGGCCGCGGACGCGCTCGCGGCGGCCCCGGGCCGCGATCTGACGGCCGTCCTGGCACAGGCCCGTCTGGAGGGCGACGAGCTCGTGCTCTCCTGGCCGGGGCACGACGAGTTCACCAAGCACATCCCGACCGGTGGAGCCCCCGCATGACGGACGCAAGCGCCCTTCCCGGCCGGCCACGGGGCGGGGTCCTGACCGGACCCGCCACCCCGCGCGCGGTCAACGTCCTCGCGCCCAATCCCTCGGCGATGACCCTGGACGGCACGAACACCTGGCTGCTGTCCGAGCCCGACTCGGCGGTGGCCGTCGTGGTCGACCCGGGCCCGCTGGACGAGGGGCACCTGCGCAACGTCGTCGACACCGCCGAACGGGCCGGCAAGCGCGTCGCCCTGACCCTGCTGACCCACGGTCACCCGGACCACGCGGCAGGCGCGGCCCGCTTCGCCGAGCTGACCGGCACCAAGGTACGGGCGCTGGACCCGGCGCTGCGGCTGGGCGACGAAGGGCTCGGCGCGGGCGACGTCGTGAAGGCCGGCGGCCTGGAGCTGAGGGTCGTACCGACGCCCGGCCACACCGCGGACTCGCTGAGCTTCCACCTCCCGGCCGACCGGGCGGTGCTGACGGGCGACACCGTGCTGGGCCGCGGTACGACGGTCGTGGCGCACCCCGACGGCCGCCTGGGCGACTATCTGGGCTCCCTGCGGCGCCTGAGGTCTCTCACGGTCGACGACGGCGTCCACACGGTCCTCCCGGGCCACGGGCCGATCCTGGAGGACGCCCAGGGGGCCGTGGAGTACTACCTCGCCCATCGCGCCCACCGGCTCGCCCAGGTGGAGACGGCCGTCGAGGACGGCTACCGGACGCCGTCCGAGATCGTGGCCCATGTGTACGCCGACGTGGATCGCACCCTGTGGCCGGCGGCGGAGCTGTCGGTACGGGCCCAGCTGGACTACCTCGTGGAGCACGGGCTCATCTGAGGCCGAGGTGCGTCCGCGCCGCGCCGCCCGCACCCTGGAGGACATGTCCTGCGTCCTGCGGAAGGAGCGTGGCCGGCGTGGCCCGTAACCGCCGTCTGATCCCCACCTCGCCGTCGGAGGTCTGGAGCCTGCTGTCCGACGGCCGCCGCTACGGGGAGTGGGTGACGGGGACCCAGCAGATCCTCGCGGCGGACCCGCACTGGCCCGAAGTGGGCGCCCGCCTCAAGGTCCGCGTCGGCGTCGGCGCCCTCACCCTCGACGACACCTGCGTCGTCCGGATCAGCGAACCCGAGCGCCGCCTCGAACTGGAGGCGCGGGCCGACCCGTTCGGCGCGGCCCGCATCGCCATGACCCTGCTCCCCTGGGGCGACGCCACCCTCTTCACCATCGACTGGCACCCCCTGCGGGGCCCCGGCATCCGGATGCACGGACTTCCCGTGGACTACGTCGTCAAGGTCCGCAACGGCATGATGCTGACGAAACTTGCGCGCATCGCGGTGACCGAAGGCCGGCGCCCGCTCAGCAGGGCCTCGGCGCCTTGACCCCGTGCACGCGCGCGTACTCCTCGGCGAGCCAGGGCCCGAGGTCGTCGACGTAAGCCTGGAGGACGGCGCGCTCGCCGGTCGGCTCCTACCCGAGGACGGCCGCCGCACGCATCTGCTTCGCGCGCGAGGGCGCGAGGGGTAGTACGCGCGGGGGAGCAGCAGGGCGAGGTCGCCGTCGGTCTCGCGCGCGAGAAGGCTGGCGGGCCGGTAGCGCGGCAGCGGCTCGGCGAGGTCCGTCCCCGAGCGGTGTACTCAGGCAGGCGACCAACCATCCCAGGTCGTACCTCTCCAGGTCGCTCAGCAGCCGTGCGCGGCCGTACAGCAGCGTCCCGACCCCGGCGAGCTCGGGGAACTCACCGTCCAGCTTCTCCCCGAGGGCACGGGCGTCCTCGCGGTCCGCGTCGCCGGGCCCTCCCGCAGCGCGAGCAGCGATCCAGGTCGCTGCGCCCCACGCGCGCGGTGTCGCGCGCAATCGACCCGTACAGGTACGCGCCGTGCAGCCGTTCGCCGAACACGTCCGGAAGCCGTTTTCGGGCGGCGGTGACGACGGGACGGAAGGGGGCCTGCACGCGCGCGAGCCCTCGCGCACGAGCAGGCCCTCGGAGTCGAGGCCCTTGGCGGGCGTTGTCGACGCGGTGCCGGTTTCCCGGACCCGGTTCCTCGGTCCTGGCAGGCCTCAGCGCGAGCGCTTCGCGAGGCGCTCCACGTCCAGGAGGATCACCGCGCGGGCCTCCAGCCGCAGCCAGCCGCGCTGGGCGAAGTCGGCCAGCGCCTTGTTGACCGTTTCGCGGGACGCGCCGACCAGCTGGGCCAGCTCCTCCTGCGTGAGGTCGTGGACGACGTGGATGCCCTCCTCGGACTGCACGCCGAACCGGCGGGACAGGTCCAGCAGGGCGCGCGCGACACGGCCGGGCACGTCCGAGAAGACGAGGTCGGACATCGCGTCGTTGGTCTTGCGCAGCCGCCGGGCGACGGCACGCAGCAGCGCGGTGGCGACCTCGGGGCGGGCGTTGAGCCAGGGCTGGAGGTCCCCGTGGCCGAGACCGAGCATCTTGACCTCGGTCAGCGCGGTGGCGGTCGCCGTACGCGGGCCCGGGTCGAAGAGCGACAGCTCACCGATGAGCTCGCTGGGACCGACCACGGCCAGCATGTTCTCGCGGCCGTCGGGCGAAGTGCGGTGCAGCTTCACCTTGCCCTCGGTGACCACGTAGAGCCGGTCACCCGGGTCGCCCTCGTGGAAGAGGGAGTCACCTCGCGCGAGGGTCACCTCACTCATGGAGGCGCGCAGCTCCGCGGCCTGCTCATCGTCGAGCGCCGCGAAGAGCGGATTGCGCCGCAGAACGTCGTCCACGAGTTCTCTCCTTGTCGACCTGCTCAGGGGATCTTTCTCCCCCGGTGTACCAAGGCACCCTGGTGCCCATTTTGCCGGACCGTCCAAACAGTGTGATCTGTCACAAGGATGCCGCACCGGTGTCCAGTGGTAAGCGGCAGGGGTCCAATTGGGCGCTGATCTTCAGGGCCCGGGGCGGATGTCGGTGCCGGGGCTTAGGCTGGCCGGGTGTCCAAAACGCCGGTGAGAGCACAGGCCTAGGGGGCTGCGCGGGTGGTTGTACGTCGAGATTCCGCTGTGGGCGAACAGGATTCCGGCGGCGGAGAGAAAGCGACAAAGGCAGCAGAACGGATGGTTTCGAAGGAGGCCGTTCCGGCCGAACGGGCCGCCGTGAAGAAGGCCGCCCCCGCGAAGTCGCCGACTGCCGGGAAGGCCCCCGCGAAGAGTGCCGCCTCCGCCAGGAAGGCCACCGCCAAGAGCGCCGGCCCGGTCAAGAAGGCCACCCTCGGCCGTAAGAAGCCCGCCGTCGCTCCCAAGAAGACCTCCGCCCCCGTGAAGAAGGCCGCGCCCGCCAAGACGGTGACCACCCCGCAGGCGCCGAGCGGCGAGTCCCGTACCGCCCTGGTCCGCCGGGCCCGCCGGATCAACCGTGAACTCGCCGAGGTCTATCCGTACGCCCACCCGGAACTCGACTTCGAGAACCCCTTCCAGCTCCTGGTCGCCACGGTCCTCTCGGCCCAGACCACCGACCTGCGCGTCAACCAGACCACCCCCTCGCTGTTCGCGAAGTACCCGACCCCCGAGGACCTGGCCGCCGCCAACCCCGAGGTGGTCGAGGAGATCCTCCGGCCGTGCGGCTTCTTCCGGGCCAAGACCAAGTCGGTGATCGGGCTGTCCAAGGCCCTCACGGAGGACTTCGGCGGCGAGGTCCCGGGTCGGCTCGAAGACCTCGTCAAGCTGCCCGGCGTCGGCCGCAAGACCGCCTTCGTGGTGCTCGGCAACGCCTTCGGCCGCCCCGGCATCACCGTGGACACGCACTTCCAGCGGCTGGTCCGGCGCTGGCGGTGGACCGAGGAGACCGACCCCGACAAGATCGAGGCCGCCGTCGGCACGCTGTTCCCGAAGAGCGACTGGACCGACCTCTCGCACCACGTCATCTGGCACGGCCGCCGCATCTGCCACGCCCGCAAGCCCGCCTGCGGCGCCTGCCCCATCGCCCCGCTCTGCCCGGCGTACGGCGAGGGCGACACGGACCCCGAGAAGGCGAGGAAGCTGCTCAAGTACGAGAAGGGCGGCTTCCCCGGCCAGCGTCTGAAGCCCCCGCAGGCCTACCTGGACGCGGGCGGCAAGCCGGCCCCGCCGCTGGGGTCCGGATGACGGAAGCAGTGACGCGTACGCCCCGCCCGGAACGATCTCGGTGCCGTGCCGCGTTGGACCATCAGGACGACGGGGGTGGCGATGGCACGGGCGAGTGAGACACGGGGTGGCTCGGTGGCGCTCAGCAGCGACGGGCTGCCCGAGTGGCTGGACCCCGTGGTGCGCGCCGTCGAGACGGTCGAGCCGCGCCAGCTGAGCCGTTTCCTGCCGCCGAAGGACGGCGCCGGCCGTCAGTCCGCCGTGCTCATCCTGTTCGGCGAGGGCGAGCGCGGCCCCGAGCTGCTGCTGATGGAGCGGGCGAGTTCGCTGCGCTCGCACGCGGGGCAGCCCTCCTTCCCCGGCGGCGCCCTGGACCCGGAGGACGGCGACCCGAAGGCCGACGGCCCGCTGTGGGCGGCTCTTCGCGAGGCCGAGGAGGAGACGGGCCTGGACCCGGCCGGTGTGCAGTTGTTCGGCGTGCTCCCCAAGCTCTACATCCCGGTCAGCGGCTTCGTGGTGACGCCCGTGCTCGGCTGGTGGCGGGAGCCGAGTCCGGTGGGCGTCGTCGACCCGAACGAGACGGCCCGCGTCTTCACGGTCCCCGTGGCGGATCTCACGGACCCCGCCAACCGCGCCACGGCCCTTCATCCCAGCGGCCACCGAGGTCCGGCATTTCTGGTCGAATCGGCCCTCGTCTGGGGCTTCACGGCCGGAATCATCGACCGGCTGATGCACTACGCGGGCTGGGAGAGACCGTGGGACCGCGACAAGCAGGTCCCGCTCGACTGGCGGTCATGACAGGGTGACCTAGTGCTGTTGCCGGGTCCCCGGCCGACCAGGTGTGAACGCGGAGTGATGAGGCGAGGCTTGAAGCGGTGAACGTGCTGGACATCCTGTTGCTGGTCGCCGCCGTGTGGTTCGCGATCGTGGGCTACCGCCAGGGCTTCGTGGTCGGCATCTTGTCGGTGATCGGCTTTCTCGGCGGTGGCCTCGTCGCCGTCTACTCACTGCCCGTCATCTGGGACGCGGTGACCGCCAACGCGGAGGTGAGCACCACCGCCGCCGTCGTCGCGGTGGTCGTCGTGATCGTGTGCGCCTCCGTGGGCCAGGCATTGACGACCCATCTGGGCAACAAACTGCGCCGGTACATCACATGGTCCCCGGCCCGCGCCCTGGACGCGACCGGCGGCGCCCTCGTCAACGTCGTCGCCATGCTCCTGGTGGCGTGGCTGATCGGCTCGGCGCTGGCCGGCACCACCCTGCCGACGCTCGGCAAGGAGGTGCGCAGCTCCAAGGTGCTGCTCGGTGTCTCCCGGGCGCTGCCCACGCAGGCCGACACATGGTTCGCGGACTTCTCCGCCGTCCTCGCGCAGAACGGCTTCCCGCAGGTCTTCAGTCCGTTCGCCAACGAGCCCATCACCGACGTGAAGCCGCCCGACCCGGCGCTCGCGGGCAGCGCCGTCGCCGCCCGCGCGCAGCGCTCCATCGTCAAGGTGATGGGCACCGCGCAGAGCTGCGGCAAGGTTCTGGAGGGCACCGGCTTCGTGTTCGGCGAGCGCCGCGTGATGACCAACGCGCACGTGGTGGGTGGCGTCGACGAACCCACCGTCCAGATAGGCGGAGAGGGCCGGCGCTACGACGCGACGGTCGTCCTTTACGACTGGCAGCGCGACATCGCGGTACTCGACGTACCCGATCTGGACGCGCCCGTCCTGAAGTTCGCCGGCGAGGACGCGGTGAGCGGCGACAGCGCGATCGTCGCGGGCTTCCCGGAGAACGGCGCGTACGACGTGCGCTCCGCGCGCGTGCGGGGGCGCATCACGGCGAACGGCCCGGACATCTACCACCGGGGCACGGTCCGCCGCGATGTCTACTCCCTGTACGCGACCGTCCGCCAGGGCAACTCCGGCGGCCCACTGCTGACTCCCGACGGCGAGGTCTACGGTGTGGTCTTCGCGAAGTCCCTCGACGACGCCGAGACGGGATACGCGCTGACCGTGGACGAGATCCGCGAGGACATCACCAAGGGGCGTACGGCGAACCAGCAGGTGGGCAGCGACAGCTGCGCCCTGTAGCTCGTGGGAGTACCCGGCCGTCGGGCCGCCGGGGGATCAGCCGCGCGGGTGGCGCAGCCGTACCGAGACCCAGCGGGCCCGGCGGCGCAGAATGCGCGGGATGCCCACCCTCGGATCCGTGGCCGCCAGTTGGGGGGTTCCCCGGCGGTGGGTGCCCGGACCGTTGGCCGAGCGGCGAGTGCGTGCTGCGTCACTGTAGTCGTGCGTCCAGCCCATACCCCGACGTCTGCCCCGTCCCAAGGTCCATAACCGCCCCCGCGGCCCCCAATTGGCTTATGCGCCAGGCAATTGGCAGTTCGTAGTACAGGCGTACCGCTCCGCATGCCGGGCGCATCGGTTCGCCGCGCCATCGGGTGCGGAGCCCTTCACCGGATGGGCGTGGCCCGGGCCCGCTCAGGGGGGTCTCAGCGGTCCGGCTCCGGGTCCTTCAGCCAGCTGATCAGCTCGTGGGAGAACGCCACCGGGTCCTCCTCGTGCGGGAAATGGCCGAGACCGTCGAACAGGCGCCAGCGGTAGGGGGCTTCGACGTACTCGCCGGAGCCGGCCGCGCTGCGCGTGCGCATCACCGGGTCGAGGGAGCCGTGCAGATGCAGGGTCGGCACCCGGACCGGACGCTTCATCCGGCGGTTGAACTGGATGCCGTCAGGACGAGCCAGCGAGCGGACCAGCCACCGGTACGGCTCGACCGAGCAGTGCGCCGTGGACGGGATGCACATCGCGCGCCGGTACGTCTCCACCGTCTCGTCCTCCGGCAGCCGCGGCCCGGCCCAGTCCCGGATCAGCCGGCCCACCAGCGCCCCGTCGTCCGCGACGAGCTGCCGCTCCGGGATCCACGGCCGCTGGAACCCCCAGATGTGCGAACTGGCCGCCGTCTGCCGCACGTCGGCCAGCATCGCCGAGCGCCAGCGCCGGGGATGCGGCATCGACGACACCGCCAGGCGCCGTACCAGCTTCGGCCGCATCACGGCCGCCGTCCAGGCCAGATAGCCCCCGAGGTCGTGCCCGACCAGCGCCGCGTCCGGCTCGCCCAGCGAGCGGATCACGCCGGTGATGTCGAGGGCGAGGTTGGCCGGGTCGTAGCCGCGAGGCGTGCGGTCGCTGCCGCCGACGCCCCGGAGATCCATGGCGACGGCCCGGAAACCGGCATCGGCGAGCGCGACCAGCTGGTGCCGCCAGGCCCACCAGAACTGCGGGAAGCCGTGCACCAGCATCACCAGCGGCCCGTCGCCCAGCTCCGCGATGTGGAAGCGCGCGCCGTTCGCCGCCACGTCCCGGTGCGTCCAGGGGCCCTCGGGCCGGACGACCGAGGCGGGATGCGCCGAAGGGGTGTCGGGTTCCGTCATGACGACGAGCGTGCCACAGCCTCGATGGCTTGCGGCGCGCGGTCCCGGGGAAGCGCGGGCAGCGCGGGCTGCTCGGTCCGCTCGGGACGAGGGTGCGGCTTGGCTTTCTGCAGGACGCCCGCCGACTCCTTCACCGACGCGGCGACCTTCTGCGGGCCCTTGCTCTTCTTGGCCTTCTTCGCGAACACCACACCGATCAGCGCCAGCACGAGGGCGATCAGGACGTTGGCCGCGAACGACAGCAGGAAGCAGACCGCGAGGTTCCACCCGCTCCAGGTCCGGATGCCGTACGCCAGCGCGAAGTTGAGCATCGGCAGGGAGAACAGGAGCAGCCCGCCGGCCGCCGTGAACGCGCCACCGCTCGTCGCACCGCGCTTGACGTCCTGCCTCAGCTGGGCCTTGGCCAGCGCGATCTCGTCGTGCACCAGCGCCGACATGTCGGCCGTCGCCGAGGCGAACAGCTGGCCGATGCTGCGTTCGGCGCCGACCGGGCTGCCGTCGGGTGCGCTCATCGCGGTCTCCCTCTTCTGCGTACTGCTGCGTACGGGGTCCGTCGGTGTCTGACTGTGTACGGTCCCGTCTTTTGTACCGTCTCGTCAGATCATGCCGGACCGTCGCCCTCATCGCCTGCCCCGCCGCCCACTTCGGCAAGCTCGGCGGCCCTGACTTCGGCGAGCCGGCGGTGCTCGGCCGCCTTGCGGTCGTGGATCTCCGCCATCCGCAGGTGGTAGGCCGGGTCGTGCTCCTCGTAGATGTCCGGGATGCCGTCGAGGTCGTCGTCGCGCTCCTCGTCCTCACAGAGCCTGCGGTACTTGACGTTCCGCAGCTTCAGCAGCACCGTCGCGATCAGCGCCGCGATCAGCGAGCCTGCCAGTACGGCGGCCTTGATCTCGTCCGTCAGCGCCGCGTCGCCCTCGAACGCCAGCTCGCCGATGAGCAGCGAGACGGTGAAGCCGATGCCGGCGAGCGAGGCGACGGCGAAGACGTCCGCCCACTCCAGGTCCTCGCTCAGGGAGGCGCGGGTGAAGCGGGCGGTCAGCCAGGTGCCGCTGAAGATGCCGACGGTCTTGCCGACCACGAGACCGAGGACGACGCCCAGCGTCTCCGGCTGGGTGAACACGTCCCCCAGGACGCTGCCCGAGACCGAGACGCCCGCGCTGAACAGGGCGAACAGCGGCACCGCGAGGCCCGCCGACAGGGGGCGCACCAGATGCTCGATGTGCTGGCCGGGCGAGTGCTCCTCGCCCTTGTGGGTGGTGCAGCGCAGCATCAGGCCCATGGCGACGCCGGCGATCGTGGCGTGCACGCCGCTGTTGTACATCAGCGCCCAGATCACCAGCGCCAGCGGGACGTAGACGTACCAACCGCGGACGCCCTTGTGCAGCAGCAGCCAGAAGACGACGAGCCCGACGAGTGCGCCGCCGAGCGCGGCGAAGTTGAGGGAGCTGGTGAAGAAGGCCGCGATGATCAGGATCGCGAACAGGTCGTCCACCACGGCGAGCGTCAGCAGGAAGGCGCGCAGGGCGCTCGGCAACGACGTACCGATGACGGCGAGCACGGCGAGCGCGAAGGCGATGTCCGTGGCCGTGGGCACCGCCCAGCCCGCCAGGGAGCCACCGCCGAGACCGTTGGTGAGGGTGTAGACCAGCGCCGGTACGGCCATCCCGCACAGGGCGGCGACCACCGGCAGGACGGCCGCCTTGGGGTCACGCAGATCGCCGGCGACCAGCTCACGTTTGAGTTCGATACCGGCGACGAAGAAGAAGACCGCCAGCAGACCGTCGGCGGCCCAGTGCGCGATCGAGAGGTCGAGGCCGAGCACGGCGGGGCCCATGTGGAAGTCCGCAACGGTCTCGTAGCTGTCCCCGAGCCCGGGTATGTTCGCCCAGATCAGCGCGGTGACCGCGGCGACGAGGAGCAGCACACCGCCGACCGTCTCGGTGCGCAGCGCGTCCGCGACGAAGTTCCGCTCGGGCAGGGACAGCCGGGCGAAAACCTTGCGGGCGGGGCGGGGGACGGTCACGCGAAGACCTCCGGTCGGTGGGCAGCACGAACGACATGCCGACCAGACTTCCCGGCGCACCTTTGACCCTTGTCGCGTTGTTGACGCGTTCCTTAGCTTACCTAAGATGCGGCGGGCCGGTCAGGTGATCTTCACGTTACGCGCAAAAGGGGCACCCGGCACGACTGTCGCCCGCCTCGCGCGCGCCAGTCGCCGGGTGCCCCCTGTCGGCCGGGCTCAGTCCTCGCCGGCCACCGTCGGGAGCTTCGCCTGGATCAGGTCCATGACCGTGGAGTCGGTCAGCGTGGTGACGTCACCGAGCTGGCGGTTCTCCGCGACGTCGCGCAGCAGACGACGCATGATCTTGCCGGAGCGGGTCTTCGGCAGCTCCGCCACCGGCAGGATCCGCTGGGGCTTGGCGATCGGGCCGAGGGTGGCGCCGACGTGGCCCCGCAGCTCGGCGACCAGGCCCTCGGTCTCCGCGGCGCTGCCCCGGAGGATCACGAAGGCGACGATGGCCTGCCCGGTCGTCTCGTCCGCCGCGCCCACCACGGCCGCCTCGGCGACCGAGGGATGGGAGACCAGCGCGGACTCGACCTCGGTGGTGGAGATGTTGTGACCCGAGACGAGCATGACGTCGTCGACGCGGCCGAGCAGCCAGATGTCGCCGTCGTCGTCCTTCTTCGCGCCGTCACCGGCGAAGTACTTGCCCTCGAAGCGCGACCAGTACGTGTCGAGGAACCGCTGGTCGTCGCCCCAGATCGTGCGCAGCATCGACGGCCACGGCTCGGTGAGGACCAGATAGCCACCGCCGCCGTCGGGCACCTCGTTCGCCTCGTCGTCCACGACGGTGGCGGCGATGCCGGGCAGCGGCGTCTGCGCCGAACCGGGCTTGGTCTCGGTGACGCCGGGCAGCGGCGAGATCATCATCGCGCCGGTCTCGGTCTGCCACCAGGTGTCCACGACCGGGGTGCGGTCGGCGCCGATGTGCTTGCGGTACCAGATCCAGGCCTCGGGGTTGATCGGCTCACCGACCGAGCCCAGCACCCGCAGGCTGGAGAGGTCGAACTTCGCGGGGATGTCGTCGCCCCACTTCATGAACGTACGGATCGCGGTCGGCGCGGTGTAGAGGATCGTGACCTTGTACTTCTGCACGATCTCCCAGAAGCGGCCCTGGTGCGGGGTGTCCGGGGTGCCCTCGTACATCACCTGGGTCGCGCCGTTGGCGAGCGGCCCGTACACGATGTACGAGTGCCCGGTCACCCAGCCGACGTCGGCCGTGCACCAGTACACGTCCGTCTCCGGCTTGAGGTCGAAGACCGCGTGGTGGGTGTACGACGTCTGGGTCAGGTAGCCGCCGGAGGTGTGCAGGATGCCCTTCGGCTTACCCGTCGTACCGGACGTGTAGAGGATGAACAGCGGGTGCTCCGCCCCGAACGCCTCCGGGGTGTGCTCGGCGGACTGACCGTCGACGAGGTCGTGCCACCACACGTCCCGGCCCTCGTTCCAGGCGACCTCCTGGCCGGTCCGGCGCACGACGAGGACGTGCTCGACGTTGCCCGCCTTGTCGGCCGCCTCGTCCACGGCCGGCTTCAGGGCGGACGGCTTGCCGCGCCGGTAGCCGCCGTCGGAGGTGATGACGACCTTGGCGTCCGCGTCCTGGATACGGGTCGCGAGCGCGTCGGCCGAGAAGCCGCCGAAGACCACGGAGTGCGCGGCGCCGATCCGGGCGCAGGCCAGCATCGCGACCGCGGTCTCGGGGATCATCGGCATGTAGACGGCGACCCGGTCGCCCTTGCGAACGCCCAGCTCCAGCAGAGCGTTGGCGGCCTTGGAGACCTCGTCCTTGAGCTCGGCGTAGGTGAGGGCGCGGGTGTCGCCGGGCTCGCCCTCGAAGTGGATGGCCACGCGGTCGCCGTGCCCGGCCTCGACATGCCGGTCCACGCAGTTGTACGCGACGTTGAGCTCGCCGTCCTCGAACCACTTGGCGAACGGCGGGTTCGACCAGTTCAGCGTCTGCGTCGGCTCCTTGGCCCAGGCCAGGCGGCGGGCCTGCTCGGCCCAGAAGCCGAGCCTGTCAGCCTTGGCCTGTTCGTACGCCTCCGCCGTGACATTGGCGTTGGCGGCCAGGTCGGCGGGTGGCGCGAACCTGCGCTCTTCTTTGAGCAGGTTGGCCAGGCTCTCGTTGCTCACGACATCTCCCTCTCGAAGGGTGTCCGTTGTGTCCCAGGCCACAGCTCATCAGACCTGGTGGCCCGATGACAAGGGTCGACGGAAAATTGGTTTAGACCTGTCGAGGGGCTGGTCATGGCATGCCCCGGCGTGGCCAGGCGGGCTCCGGACCGTTTACGCACCCGGTCATCCCTTCCCACGGACGGCGCCCGGAGCCGGTTCAGCCGTGTTGCACCCCTCACATCCCGGACCGCCCACCCGTGCACGCGGCACGGATGGGCGGTCCGGGCTCCGCTCAGGCGGACAGGCCCGCCGCGCGGACGGTGTCGAACACGAGCCCGTCAGCCGTGTCGGTGAGCAGATACGACTGCGCCTCCCCGACGTGGAAGTACATCCCGTGCAGCTCCAGCGCGTCCTCGCGCAGCGCCCGGGACACCGACTCGTGAGCGCGCAGGTGCTCCAGTTGCTGCACGACGTTGGTCAGGCACAGCTGCTCGGCCACGTCGGTGGGTGGCCGGCCGGCCAACCGGGGCCAGGACCGGCCGTCACCGGCGATGCGCTCCAGGCTGGGCTGTCCGTGCCGCAGCCATCGCCGCAGGGGTGTGCGGGCGGTGCCCGGCTCGGAGTCGAGCAGCGCCTGCATGGCTCCGCATCCCGAGTGGCCGCACACGGTGATGGACCGCACCTTCAGCACGTCCACCGCGTACTCGATCGCCGCCGCCACCGAGTCGTCGCCGCTCTCCTCGCCCGGCCGTGGCACCAGGTTGCCGACGTTGCGCACCACGAACAGGTCGCCCGGACCACTGGAAGTGATCATCGAGGTGACCAGGCGGGAGTCGGCGCAGGTGAGGAACAGCTGATCGGGACGCTGCCCCTCGCGGGCCAGCCGCGCGAGTTCGCCTCTGACCAGCGGGGCCGTGTTGCTCTGGAACGCGCTGATGCCTCGGGCCAGTTGGTGGTTGCCGGAAGTATCGGTGAGGGGGTCGGTGGGGGTGTGGGGGTTTGCGGGGCCGTCCGGGGTTGCGGGACCCTCCGGGGCCGCGGAGCCCTCTGGAGCAGTGGAGCAGGCGTATGGGCCTGCGGAGCCCTGCGGGGCAGCGGAGTCGTTCGGTCCTGCGGAGCCCCCTGGGCCTGCGGAGCCTTCTGGACCTGCGAAGCCCTCGGGTGCAGTGGAGCCGCCCGGACCTGCGGAGCTCTGCGGAGCCGCGAAGCCGCCCAGGCCTGGCATGCCCTCTCGGACCGCGGAGCCTTCTGGGACCGCTGAGCCTACTGGGACCGCTGAGCCCTCTCGGACCCCGGAGCGCTCTCGGACCGCAGAGCCCTCCGGTCCCACGGAACCGTTCCAGCTCACGGAACTCAAGGGGCCCTCCGTGCGCGCGGACCTCTTCCAGCCCACGAAGGCCTTGGCGCCCTCGCTGCTCGCGGAGGCCTTCCAGCTCGCGAGCCCCTTGGAGTGCTCGGTGCTCGCGGACGCCTTCCAGCCCACGAAGCCCTTGGCCCGTTCCGAGCTCACCGAGCCCGTGGCAAGCGCCGGGCCACCGGAACTGTCCGGCTCTCCATGCCGCCGGGCACCCATCGGTGCTTCGAGCAGCGTGGGTTGCACCTCGCACTGATGGTTGCGCCACGGTGTCCACGGGCTGCAGCGGCAACCGCCGGCGGGGTCCGGGTCATCGGCCCAGACGTCCCCGTGGCGACCGGGGATGCTCATGGGCTCGGCGATGCGGACACCGGCGCGGCGGCCGGTCAGCTCGACGGCGCCGCCCGTCGCGGTGTGGGTGTTCTGCCAGTCCTGCAGCGTCTCGTAGGCCGCGTGGTCCATGAACGAGCCGTCCAGCTCGACCAGGACGTCGGCCCCTTGGGGAACGAGATGCAGGGCCCGGCTGAGCCGTGGCACCGCGAGGAAGGTCAACTGGCCTCGTACCTGTACGTGATGGACTCCCTCCGTCACTTCATGGGTGATCCGGGTGCGGGTGAGGCGGTGCAGGGCGACGCCGACGGCCACGGCGATCCCGAGCGCCACGCCCTCCAGGACGCCGAGGAGCACCACGCCGAGGGTGGTGACCACGTAGACCAGCACCTCACGGTGGCGGGTCACCGTGCGGATGTGGTTCAGCGACACCATCTGGATGCCGACGGCCATCACCAGGGCGGCCAGTGAGGCAAGGGGGATGAGCTCCAGGACCGACACCATCAGCAGCGCGGCGATCACTACGAGAACGCCGTGCAGCATCGTGGAGTTCCGGCTCAGGGCGCCGGCTTGCACGTTCGCGGAACTGCGCACCGCCACGCCGGCGACCGGCAGCCCGCCGAGCCCGCCGGAGACGATGTTGGCGGCGCCCTGACCGAGCAGTTCGCGGTCCAGGTCGGAACGCGGGACGCGGGCGGCCAGGCCGGGCCGGGCCGCGGCCATCTTGTCGACGGCGACCGCGCCGAGCAGCGACTGCACGCTGCACACCAGCGTGGTGGTGAGCACGGCCGCGACCAGGCCGAGCACGGGGCCCTCGGGCAGCCCGGCCAGGGCATGGCTGCTCCAGTTGGGCAGCTCGACCTTGGGCAGGGTGAGGCCGACCAGCGAGGCCGCCGCGGTGGCGCCGGCGACGGCGACGAGCGCGGCCGGCGCCTTGCGCAGCAGGCGGCCCGCCCGGCCGGGCAGCCGGGGCCAGGCCAGCAGCAGGGCGAGCGTCAGCGCGCTCGTCGTGACGGCGGCCGGATGCAGGTGGGCCAGCTGTGCGGGCAGCGCGCGCAGATTGTCCAGGACGGCGCTCTGCGGGGTGCCGCCGAGCACGATGTGCAACTGGGCGACGGCGATGGTGACACCGATGCCGGCCAGCATGCCGTGGACGATCGCGGGGCTGACGGCGAGCGCGGAGCGGGCCACGCGCAGGCAGCCCAGCCCGAGCTGGGCGAGCCCGGCGAGGACGGTGATCGCGCAGGTCGTACGCCATCCGTAGCGATGGATGAGGTCGGCGGTGACGACCGTGAGGCCGGCCGCCGGGCCGCTCACCTGGAGCGGGGAGCCGCCGAGCCGGCCGGCGACCAGACCGCCCACGGCCGCGGCGACGAGCCCGGCCTGGAGCGGCGCGCCGGTGGCGAGCGCGATGCCCAGGGACAGCGGCAGTGCGATCAGGAAGACGGAGAGGGAGGCCGACACGTCGGATCCGGCGATACGGAACCGGAAGCGCCGGTCGGGCGGCGGACTGTGGGGTGGGTGGACTTGCTTGGGTCGGTGGGGGTCGGGGGCGCGAGTGGGGACGCAGGCTGACATGTTTTCCCGTCTCCTCCGGGGCAGCGCGGTCGCGGGGACAAGTGGTCCCCCGCCGGGGCGGGGTGGGGGGTCGCGGCCGTGGGTCACGGCGTGCAGCGGCGGGATCAGCAACTTTCAGTAAACGAATCGTAATGCAGAGTAAAGGACGAGCATGGATTTTCCGGGCAAATGGGTTAACCAATCACTCCGGAGTGTGATGTGGCCATTTCATCGGCTTGTCGTACTAATTCCTTCTCGGTCCCGTGCGACCTTGACCGCGCTGCCGACTCATCGACTGGAGAAGGAAGGTGGGCGGGATGGCCGCCACCCAGAGGATCGCCGCGGGCGCCATGGGCGCCGCGGTCTGTGCCCTGTCACTCGCCGGCTGCGGGACCGGCTCCGACCGTTCGCAAGGAGATGTCTCCGGCCCGCAGGGTGCGCCGGCACCCAAGAGCGCGGTCCGGCTGATCGGGGACGGCTCCACCGCGTTCACCGGCGCGCAGCCCCATCTGTCCCGCCCGGAGCGGCTGAAGCCCGGTCAGAGACCGCCCCAGTTCGTGGTGTTCTCCTGGGACGGGGCGGGCGAGGACAGCCAGCGGCTGTTCTCCCACTTCCGCGAGGTGGCCAAGGCCAACAACGCCACCATGACGTACTTCCTCAGCGGTGTGTATCTGCTGCCCGAGGAGAAGCGCGACCTCTACAGGCCGCCGCAGCACTCACCGGGCCGCTCCGACATCGGCTTCAACGACCGGCAGGGCATCGCCGACACCGTGAAGCAACTGCGGCTGGCGTGGCTGGAGGGCAATGAGGTCGGCACCCACTTCAACGGCCACTTCTGCGGCCCCGAGGGCGGTGTCGGGCAGTGGTCGGTGGCGGAGTGGAAGGACGAGATCACCCAGGCCAAGCAGTTCGTGAAGTCCTGGAAGACCAACAGCGGCATGACGGACGCCGCCCCGCTGCCCTTCGACTACGACCGGGAACTCATCGGCGCCCGCACCCCCTGTCTGGAGGGCCAGGCCAACTTCCGCAAGGCCGCCCGGGAACTGGGCTTCCGCTACGACACGAGCGGCGTCAACAACCAGGTGTGGCCCGGCAAGAAGGAGGGCCTGTGGGATCTGTCCATGCAGCTGGTGCCCTTCCCCGGGCACAACTACGAGCAGCTGACCATGGACTACAACTTCATGGTCAACCAGTCGGGCACCAACACCCAGGGCGACCCCGACAAGTACGAGTACTGGGGCAACCAGATGCGCGACGGCCTGCTCCAGGGCTTCCAGCGGGCGTACGACGGCAACCGCGCGCCGCTGATCATCGGCAACCACTTCGAGTCCTGGAACGGCGGCACGTACATGCGCGCCATCGAGGACGTGGTGGAGCAGGTGTGCACCAAGCCCGAGGTGCGCTGCGTGTCGTTCCGCCAGTTGGTCGACTGGCTGGACGCCCAGGACCCGAAGATCCTCGCGAAGCTGCGCACGCTGAAGGTCGGCGAGGCTCCGAAGCAGGGCTGGGAGTCCTACCTGTCCGCCCGCCCCGCCCCGGCCCCGAAGGGTGCGCCCGGGGCGCCGGCGGACCGAATCTAGGCCTCGTCAGGCGGGGGCGACGACGCCCTCGCTGAGAACGAAGTCGGGGTCGACCTGGGCGGCCAGGTCGGCCCCGTGCCGTTCGTTGGCCCAGGACTGGGCGTTCTTCAGGTGGAAGTGGACCATCTGGCGGGTGTAGCGCTCCCAGTCGCGTCGTTCGTACGTCGCGTCCGCGGTCGTCCGCAACACGTCCAGGGCGCGGCGGTTGACGTCCTCCAACTGCTCGAACCGGGGCGGCCGGCCCTTCTCCATGGCGCGTACCCAGTCGGAGTGCCCGACCGTCACGAGCAGGTCGTCCCCGACTTCGGCGCGGAGGTAGTCGAGGTCGTCCTGGCCCTGCACCTTGTTGCCGACGACCTTCAGCTCGACGCCGAAGTCGCGGGCGTACTCCTTGTACTGGCGGTAGACGGAGATCCCCTTCCGGGTCGGCTCGGCGACGAGGAACGTGACGTCGAAGCGGGTGAACATGCCGGAGGCGAAGGAGTCCGAACCCGCCGTCATGTCCACCACGACGTACTCGTCGGGCCCGTCCACCAGGTGGTTCAGGCACAGCTCCACCGCTCCGGTCTTGGAGTGGTAGCAGGCGACCCCGAGGTCGGCGTCCGTGAAGGGGCCGGTGACCATCAAACGGACGGTCCCGCCGTCGAGTTCCACCGGCCGGGCGCAGGCGTCGTAGACCGGATTTTCCTCGCGTACCCGCAGGAGCCGCGAGCCCTCACCGGGGGGCGTGGTCTTGATCATCGACTCGGCGGAGTCGATGCGCGGGTTGGTGCCGCGCAGGTAGTCCTTGATCAGCGCCAGCCGGTCGCCCATCGCGGGCAGCCCGGCGGACTCCGGCTCGTCGAGGCCGAGCGCGGTGCCCAGATGCTGGTTGATGTCGGCGTCGACCGCGACGACCGGGGCGCCGACGGCCGCGAGATGGCGGATGAACAGGGAGGACAGGGTCGTCTTTCCGCTGCCGCCCTTGCCGACGAAAGCAATTTTCATGTTCATCAAGCGTAGTGGTGCTCGGTACGGGACCTTGCTTTGCGTGAAGAAGACCACTCCTTCGTGGGGTTTCCACGGTGGGTGCGTAGGGTCGTACTCATGAGTACGACAGGCGCTACCGCCGATCCGCTCGCCGCCCTGGGCTCGCTGCCCGGTGTGGCCGAATCCGTGGAGTCCGTGCGCAAGGCCGTGGACCGGGTCTACGGTCACCGGATCATGCGCCGGCGCAGCAACGAGATCACCTCCGAGGCGGCGCTGCGCGCGGCCCGAGGTTCCGCCGCGCTGTCCGGTGCGGACTGGGCCCTCGAAGAGGTGCGCCGGCGCACCGACTTCAGCGGCGACGACGGGGCGCGGGCCGTGGGCGCCGCGCTCCGGCTGAGCGCCGAGGCGGGCCAGTTGCTGTCGATCTGGCGGCAGTCACCGCTGCGGGTGCTGGCCCGGCTGCATCTGGTGGCGGCGGCGGACAAGGCCGACCAGGTGGGGCGGCCCCGGCAGCAGGGTGAACCGGTCGAGGAGCCGCTGGTCGAGCAGCCGCTGCCGGGCGCCGACGAGGTGTCCGGGCGGCTGGAGGGGCTGTCCGGGCTGATCATCGCGGGAAGCTCGGCGCCCGCGCTGGTCATGGCCGCCGTCGTGCACGGCGAGCTGCTCGCACTGCGCCCGTTCGTCTCCCACAACGGCCTGGTGGCACGCACGGCCGAGCGGATCGTGCTGGTCGGCAGCGGCCTCGACCCGAAGTCGGTCTGTCCGGCCGAGGTGGGGCACGCCGAACTGGGCCGCACGGCCTATCTGGCGGCGTTCGAGGGCTATCTCTCCGGCACCCCCGAGGGCATGGCGGCGTGGATCGCGCACTGCGGCCGGGCGGTGGAGCTGGGGGCGCGCGAGTCGACGGCGGTGTGCGAGGCGCTTCAGCGCGGGGCGGCCTGAACAGGGTTGCGGCGGTACGAGTTGTCGTACCGCCGCTGGCATGCGCACCCGGTTACCAAGCGTCCTCGAAATGTTGCCCATCAGGTGGGGATCTTTGCCCGTCACCTGGTGCGGCTGGCCCGTAATCGACGGGTCGACGTCGCGTGGGTGCCTGGTGTTCATGCTCGGTCCGTGTGGCCGAATGCGTTTAAAAGGTGATCCTCTCGGATGTCCTTGGTCTCGCGGGCCGTTGTCTCCTTTGTACTCCACGTGAGGGACAAGCGGAAGCTCTGGCCCTACTTCTTTACTTGTGAATTCAACGATGTGGGGAGCGGTTGCCGATATTCTGAAGCGGTTCGGGCATCAAGGTGCAGCAGGTCAAGCGGTCGCCACCCGGCGCCGATTCGCGTACCAGACAAGGCCGGCGGTGGCCGCGGCGGCACCTATGGCCGCCGCCGCGACCAGAGCCGGACGCGGCGGTACGGAGAACGCGGGCAACCGCTGCTTGAGTCTGACCGGACGGTGGAAATCAAGAATCGGCCATCCGCGCGCGAGTGCCTCACGGCGCAGTGTGCGATCGGGATTCACCGCGTGCGGATTTCCCACCGACTCCAGCATCGGAAGATCTGTCGCCGAATCGCTGTAGGCGTAGCAGCGTGAAAGGTCGTATCCCTCGGACTCGGCCAGCTCCCGGATCGCCTCCGCCTTCGTGGGGCCGTAGGCGTAGTACTCCACCTCGCCCGTGAAGCAGCCGTCGTCACCGACGACCATGCGGGTCGCCACCACGCGGTCCGCGCCGAGCAGCTCGCCGATCGGCTCGACCACTTCTGCGCCTGACGTGGACACAATCACCACATCACGGCCGGCGATGTGGTGCTCCTCGATGAGGGACGCGGCCTCGTCGTAGATGATCGGGTCGATGATGTCGTGCAGCGTCTCGGCGACGATCTCCTTGACCTGCTGTACGTTCCACCCGCGGCACAGCGCCGACAGGTACGCGCGCATGCGTTCGATCTGCTCGTGGTCGGAGCCACCCGCGAGGAAGACGAACTGGGCATACGCGGTGCGCAGCACGGCGCGGCGGTTGATCAGACCGCCCTGGTAGAACGACTTGCTGAAGGTGAGCGTGCTCGACTTCGCAATGACCGTCTTGTCCAGGTCAAAGAAGGCCGCTGTGCGGGGCATCGAGTGGTTTTCCACGACCCAGAGCATAGGGGCAGCCCATTCGGCGTAAGCTCGAGCGTGTGGGTTTGCCTGAGAGGGCTCTCGGGTACACCATGGAAGTCACGGATCGTTCGCGACCGTGCTAACCCGGTCCGACTCCTCCCCCCCCGAGTCGGCCGTGGGGACGACCCCCGCTCTCCCCCCCGGCGGGGGTCGTCGCATGTCCGGGTGGGTTTTTCCCCTCTTTTCGCGGCCGTGAAGCCGCATCGAGGCGGCTGCGGCCGCCTCTTTCGCATGTCCTCGATCAGTCACGGTGCGTAGTCGTCGGACTGCTCTGCGGAACTCGCACAGGAGATGGTGCCGGGGTCACCGGTATGGGTGACAGCGATATTCACAACCATCGAGTTGTCCACAGTTATCGACCAAGATCCACACGATTTCCCGGATCGCTGCACCGTGATTCCTGCGCGGCCCGCTCGCGGCGAGTTCCTGGCCGTTCTGATTGCCGGGCGCGCATGGCCGGATTGCGTCGGCCGTTCATATGGAGGCCGGTTGCCGGTTCTTCACATGTATGCGAATCGCGGGGCCGCAGGGGCTGCGCGAGCGCGAGGCACAAGCAGCGAAGGGGGAAGCAAACCGTGGCCGGAACCGTCACACACGATCCGCAGTCCGCCGCCGGAGGACGGCAGAGCCGACCGCTGATCGTCACCGAGGACGCCGAACTGCTCGACGATCTGCTGCGCCTGTGCGCGGCGGCCGGAGCCACACCGGAGGTCCACCACACCGTGCCGGACCGCAGCGGAGGCTGGGAGGCCGCGCCGCTGGTCCTGGTCGGCGACGACGCCGCGCGGCGCGTGCGCGGGGCCGCGCGCAGACGAGGAGTGGTGCTGGTCGGCCGCGACCAGGACGACCCCGGGGTGTGGAAACGCGCCGTCCAGATCGGCGCCGATCATGTCCTGATGCTGCCCGACGGCGAGCAGTGGCTGGTCGACCGGATCGCCGACGTCGCCGAGGGCGTGGGCCGGCCCGCGCTCACCGTCGGCGTGATCGGCGGCCGGGGCGGCGCCGGTGCGTCCACGCTGGCCTGCGCGCTCGCCGTCACCTCCGCGCGTGAGGGACTGCGCACCCTGCTCGTGGACGCCGATCCGCTGGGCGGCGGACTGGACGTGCTCCTCGGCGGCGAGACCGCCGAGGGCCTGCGCTGGCCCGCCTTCGCGGCCTCCCGCGGCCGGGTCGGCAGCGGCGCCCTGGAGGAGTCCCTCCCCGAGCTGCACTCGCTGAGGGTGCTCAGCTGGGACCGCGGCGACTGCGTCGCCGTCCCGCCCCAGGCGGTACGGGCGGTGCTGGCCGCCGCCCGGCGCCGGGGCGGCGCGGTCGTGGTCGACCTGCCGCGCCGGATCGACGACGGGAGCGCCGAGGCCCTCGCCCAGCTCGACATCGGGCTCCTCGTGGTCCCCGCCGAACTGCGCGCGGTCGCGGCGGCCGGGCGGGTGGCGTCCGCGGTCGGCATGGTCGTGCGCGATCTACGCGTGGCGGTCCGCGGGCCGTACGCGTGCGGTCTCGACGACCGCGAGGTGGCTCGGCTGCTCGGCCTGCCCCTGGCAGGCGAGCTGCCCGTGGAGTCCGGATTGCAGCGCCCGGCCGAGGGCGGGACGCCGCCCGGTGCGGGCGGGCGCGGCCCGCTGGCCCGGTTCTGCCGGGAGTTCTGGGACCGGGCGCTGGTCGAGGCGGGTGCGGCATGAGCACCTTCGCGGGCTCCCTGCTGGACGGCGTGCGGCAGTGGCTGGCGGAGAGCGGCGCCGAGCCCACACCCGCGCGCGTGGCCCAGGCACTGCGGGAGCAGGGCCGGGTGCTGGGCGACGCGGAAGTCCTGGGCGCGGCCGAGCAGTTGCGGTCCGAGCTGGTCGGCAGCGGGCCACTGGAGCCGCTGCTCGCCGATCCGTCGGTGACCGACGTGCTGGTCCCGGCGCCGGACCGGGTGTGGGTGGACCGGGGCGGCGGCCTGGAGCTCACGTCCGTGTCCTTCCCGGACGCGGCGGCCGTACGGCGCCTCGCGCAGCGCCTGGCCGCCGTCGCCGGGCGGCGTCTGGACGACGCCCGGCCCTGGGTCGACGCCAGGCTGCCGGACGGCACCCGGCTGCACGCGGTGCTACCACCCGTCGCAGTCGGCAGCACCTGCCTGTCGCTGCGCGTCGTACGCCCCCGCGCGTTCACACTCGGCGAGCTGGTGGCGGCGGGCACGGTCCCGCCGGGCGGGGACCGGGTGCTCCGGGCGCTGCTGGAGGCGCGGTTGTCCTTCCTGATCAGCGGGGGCACCGGCACCGGCAAGACGACCTTGCTGAGTGCGCTGCTGGGCCTGGTCGGGCCGGACGAGCGGATCGTGCTCGCGGAGGACTCGGCGGAGCTGCGCCCCGACCATCCGCACGTGGTGCGCCTGGAGACCCGGCCCGCCAACCAGGAGGGCGCCGGGCTCGTGACGCTGGAGGACCTGGTCCGGCAGGCGCTGCGGATGCGGCCCGACCGGCTGGTGGTCGGTGAGGTGCGCGGTGCGGAGGTGGTGCATCTGCTGGCCGCCCTGAACACCGGTCACGAAGGCGGCTGCGGGACCGTCCACGCCAACGCCGCCGCGGACGTCCCCGCCCGCCTGGAGGCCCTCGGTACGGCGGCCGGGCTCGACCGGGCGGCTCTGCACAGCCAGTTGGCGGCGGCGCTGTCGGTCGTGCTGCACCTGGCGCGGGACCGGAACGGGCGGCGGCGGATCGCGGAGGTGCATGTGCTGGAGCGGGATGCCTCGGGGCTGGTGCGGACGGTGCCGGCCCTGCGGTGGGGCACGGAGGCCTTTGTGCGGGAGCGGGGATGGGGGCGGTTGCGGGCGTTGCTCTGCGGTGGGGGCGAGGCGGGTCCGGACGCGGTCGAGGGCGAGCACGGGTGTGTGCAGGACGAGCGGCGACTGCCGTGGGGGAGTGGTGAGCGGGATGGGTGAGACGGCGATGAGCGCGGCCCTGGTGTGTGCCGGGGCGGCCGCTTGGCTCTTGGGCGGATGGCATTCGGGCGCCCGGCGGGCGCAACTGCTGCTGGCCGGAGGCGGGGTGGCGGGCAGTGGGCCTCTTGTTTGGCGGCGCTGGAGCGGTGAGTTACGGCGGATCCGTCGGCGGCTGCGGGCCGAGTGGTGGGCGCCGGTCGCCGGGGTGGTGCTCGGGGTGCTGGGGTCGTCGGTGCTGCCGATCGTCGCGGGGGCGGCCGGGATGCCGGTGCTGCGGCGGGTGCGGCTGGCCGGGGAGGCACGGCGGGCGCGGGAGCGGCGAGGCGACGCGGTGATCGCGCTGTGCTCGGCGCTCGCCGGGGAGGTACGGGCCGGACGGCAACCGGGAGAGGCTCTGCTGCGGGCCGCGTGGGACGCCGGAGGGCTCGGTGAGGCACAGGCGTCGGTGCTGGCGGCGGCGCGGTTCGGCGGTGATGTACCGGGTGCGCTCGCGGTGGCGGCACGGCAGCCGGGCGCCGACGGGCTGCTGGGACTCGCGGCGTGCTGGCGGGTCGCGGTCGACCGGGGCGCGGGCCTCGCGGCCGGCCTCGACCGGCTGGAGGCGGCCCTGCGGGCGGAGCGCGACCAGCGTGCGGAGTTCCGGGCCCAGTTGGCCGGCTCGCGCTCCACGGCCGTGATGCTCGCCGCGCTTCCGGCCCTGGGGATCGTCCTCGGCACCGCGCTCGGCGCCGACCCGCTGCACGTGCTGCTGCATACCGGCGCGGGGCTGGGCTGCCTGCTGGTCGGCGGGGTGCTGGAGGGCGTGGGGCTGTGGTGGGCGCTGCGGATCGTGAGGGGAGCTGAGGCGGCGTGAACACGGAAGTCGTCCACAGGCTGGGGGTGGCCCTGGGTGTTGCGCTCGCCCTGGCGTGGCTCGTGCACCGGGCGGTCGGCATACGGCGGGAACGCCGGGCGCGGAAGCGGCTGGCCGAGTTGCTGGGCCGCCGAACCATTGCCGAGGGGCCGCGCTTCGAGGTCGCGGAGGTGGTACGGCGCTGGTGGCCGACGGTCGCCGGGGTCGGCGCCGGGTGGGTGCTCGTCGGCGGCGGCGTGGGTCTCGTCCTGGGCCTGGCCGCCGCGGTCGGGCTGTGGCGTCGGAGCCGGCGGCAGTCAGCGGTGGCGGCCGCGGGTGAGGCACTCGACCTGCGTGAGGCGGCCCGGCAACTGCCGCTCGCCGCCGATCTCGTGGCTGCCTGCATCGCGGCCGGCGCCGGTCCTGTGATCGCCGCGCAGGCGGTGGGCGAGGCCTTGGGTGGTCCGGTGGGAGAGGCGCTGGCGCGCGGGGCGGCGGAAGTACGGCTCGGCGGTGAACCGGCGGCGGCATGGCGCGGGTTGGCCGCCGCACCGGGCGCCGACGCGCTGGCGCGACTGCTGGAACGGGCCGACGTGTCCGGACTCCCCGCGGCCGCACCGGTCGCGCGGATCGCCGCGGACGCCCGCGCCGACTGGGCTCGCGCCGCCACCGTACGGGCACGGCGTGCGGCGGTGTTGGTCACCGCGCCCGTGGGCCTGTGCTTTCTCCCCGCTTTCATCGCGGTCGGTGTGCTGCCCGTGGTGATCGGGCTGGCGGGAGGGGTGCTGGGAGGGGGTGGCGGCTGAGGAGCGGCCGAGGGCGCGCGAGCGCGGTTGGCACAGGGACGAACGGCTTGAGGCGAACGGCTATGGGCGAACAGCTTGAGGCCGACGAACGGACAGATGGAACGGAACCTCACGGGGGTTGAGATGTGCAAGGCGGTACGGGCACGCGCGCGTGCTCTGGTGTGGCGGATGCGCGGCACGCGGAAGGAGGCCGGGATGGTCACCTCCGAGTACGCGGTGGGGATCGTCGCGGCGGCGGCCTTCGCGGTGCTGCTCTACAAGGTCGTGACGAGCGGGCAGGTCAGCGCGGAGCTGCAGAGCATCGTGAAGGAAGCCCTCGATGCGCGGATGTAGGTGGTGGGGGCGGGGCGCGGACCGTGGGTTCGTGACGGCGGAGGCGGCGTTGGTGCTGCCCGTGCTGGTGACGTTCGCGATGGGGCTGGTCTGGGCGCTGCTCGTGGTGGCCGCGCAGATCCAGTGCGTGGACGCGGCCCGGACGGGCGCCCGCGCGGCGGCCCGCCAGGACCCGCACGACGCGGTGGTGGAGGTGACCCGCGAGGTGGCCCCGCGCGGCGCGAAGGTAACGCTCGACCGGGACGGCGATCGGGTCCGGGTCGTCGTCGTGGCCAGGGCACCTGCGCTGGGCCGGCTCTCGTACGAGCTGCGGGAGGAGGCCGTCGCGCTCGCCGAGGAGACGGTGGCGACGGGGCAGAGGGAGGCGGGCCGGTGACGGGAGGTGACGGGCGCGGTGGCGGTGCGCCAGGTGGAGGCGGGCCGGTGTGGGGCGGAGGTGGCGGGTCAGGTGGGGGCGGGCCGGTGAGGGGCGGAGCCGGTAGGCCCGGTGGGGGCGGGCCGGTGAGGGGCGGAGCCGGTGCGCCAGGTGGGGGCGGCTCGGTGAGGGGCGGAGCCGGTAGGCCCGGTGGGGGCGCTCCGGTGAGGGGCGGAGCCGGTAGGCCCGGTGGCGGCGGGCGGATGAGGGGCGGTGACGGGGATCGCGGATCCGCCACCGTGTGGAGCGTCGGTGCGATCGCCGTCCTGTGTGTCGTGTTCGGCGTCCTGCTCGCCCTGGGACAGGCCGCCGTGTCCCGGCACCGCGCGGCAGGCGGCGCGGACCTCGCGGCGCTCGCGGCGGCGGATCACTGGGCGGAGGGCCCCGGGGCGGCCTGTGCCC
This sequence comes from Streptomyces sp. NPDC059861, assembly GCF_042731435.1. Lineage (NCBI taxonomy): Bacteria > Bacillati > Actinomycetota > Actinomycetes > Kitasatosporales > Streptomycetaceae > Streptomyces > Streptomyces sp. NPDC059861. The sequence goes on from NZ_JBHWJQ010000019.1 coordinate 32,545, forward strand.
GGGCGGAACGGGCGGCACGGGACCAGGGCACGCGCCTGGTGCGGTGCGCCATCGTGGGCGAGGTCTCCGACGTGACGGCCGCGTCGGGAAGGGGGCCCTTCACGGTGGAGGTCAGGGCGCGGGCGGGCCCTGCGGAGGCAGCGGATCCGATTCCTCCCGTGGCCCCTCGGGCGCCTCTCGGGGCTGCGGCTGCGCAGGGCTCGCGGGGTCCCCTCCAGGTCCACCTTGAGCCCCTCTGACCGCACCTGGGCCCCCTCCGGCTCCTCCACCGCCCCCTCAGAGTGCCCTCCCGCCCCCTCCGGCTCCTTCACCGCCCCTTCAGGGTCCCCTCCCGCCCCCTCCGGCTCCTTCACCGCCCCTTCAGGGTCCCCTCCCGCCCCCTCCGGGCCCCTTCCGCACCCGCCAGCTTCTCCTCCGGCGCCCCCCGCAACAGCACCGTGAGCAGCCGCACGGCCCCCCGCTTGTGCAGCGGCTCGTTGCCGTTGCCGCACTTGGGGGACTGGATGCAGGACGGGCAGCCGCTGTCGCACTCGCAGGACGCGATCGCCTCACGGGTGGCGGTGAGCCAGGCCTTGGCGGTGTGGAAGGCGCGTTCCGCGAAGCCCGCGCCGCCCGGGTGGCCGTCGTAGACGAAGACGGTCGGGAGGAGCGTGTCGGGATGCAGCGGGATCGACACGCCTCCGATGTCCCAGCGGTCGCAGGTCGCGAAGAGGGGCAGCATGCCGATCGACGCGTGCTCGGCGGCGTGCAGGGCGCCGCCGAGGATCTCCGGGCTGATGCGGGCCTCGTCCAGCTGGTCCTCGGTGACCGTCCACCACACCGCGCGCGTGCGCAGCGTCCGGGGAGGGAGGTCGAGTTTGGTCTCGCCCAGTACCTCGCCGGTGATGAGGCGGCGGCGCAGGAAGGAGACGACCTGGTTGGTGACCTCCACGGAGCCGTAGCAGAGGCGGCCGTGGCCCCAGGGCACTTCGACGTCCGTCTCCAGGACGGAGATCGACGTGGTGTCGCGGGCCACCGTGGAGTACGGCGGGCTGGCCTCCTCGACCAGGGCGACCGAGTCGTCCAGGTCGAGGGAGCGCACGAGGTACGTGCGGCCCTGGTGGAGGTGGACCGCGCCCTCGTGGACGGACGTGTGCGCGGCGCCCGCGTCGACCGTGCCCAGGAGGCGTCCGGTGCCGGCCTCCACGATCTGGATCGGCCTGCCGCCCTCACCCCGGATGTCGGCCAGGTCGGCGGCCCGCTCCCGGCGGGTCCAGTGCCAGGCCTTCGTGCGCCGGCGCAGCAGCTTCGCGGCCTCCAGCTGCGGGAGCAGCCCCGCGCTGGCGGGGCCGAACAACTCCAGGTCGTCCTCGACCAGGGGAAGCTCCTCGGCGGCCGCGCAGAGGTGGGGCGCGAGGACGTACGGGTTGTCGGGATCGAGGACGGTCGACTCCACCGGCTGGTCGAACAGGGCCTCCGGATGATGGACCAGGAAGGTGTCCAGCGGGTCGTCACGGGCCACCAGGACGGCCAGCGCGCCCTGACCGGAGCGGCCGGCCCGGCCCGCCTGCTGCCACAGGGACGCGCGCGTGCCCGGGTATCCGGCGATGACGACCGCGTCCAGGCCGGAGACGTCGACGCCCAGCTCCAGGGCGGTGGTGGCGGCCAGCGCGAGGAGTTCGCCGGAGTGCAGGGCCCGTTCCAGCGCGCGGCGCTCCTCGGGGAGGTAGCCGCCGCGATAGGCGGCGACGCGCCGGGGCAGGGAGCGGTCGATCTCCGCGAGCCGTTCCTGGGTGATCACCGAGATCAGCTCGGCGGCACGCCGGGAGCGCACGAAGGCGACCGTACGGACGTTCTGGAGGGTGAGGTCGGTCAGGAGGTCGGCGGTCTCGGCGGTGGCGGTACGGCGGACGGGGGCGCCCTTCTCGCCCTGGAGTTCGGTGAGCGGGGGCTCCCAGAGGGCGAAGACCAGTTCCCCGCGCGGGGAGGCGTCGTCGGCGACCTCAACGACCGGGAGGCCGGTGAGGCGGCGCGCGGCGACGGCAGGCTCTGCGGCGGTAGCGGAGGCCAGCAGGAAGACCGGGGAGGAGCCGTAGCGGGCGCAGAGGCGGCGCAGGCGGCGCAGTACCTGGGCGACGTGCGAGCCGAAGACGCCGCGGTAGGTGTGGCACTCGTCGATGACGACGTACTTCAGCGACTTCAGGAAGGAGGCCCAACGGGGGTGGGACGGCAATATGCCCCGGTGCAGCATGTCGGGGTTGGTCAGGACGTACGTGGCGTACTGGCGGATCCACTCGCGCTCCTCGAACGGAGTGTCGCCGTCGTAGACCGCCGGCCTCACCGATTGGCCCAGCGGATGTGAAAGTTCCTTCACGGCTCGGCACTGGTCGGCCGCGAGGGCCTTGGTGGGGGCCAGGTACAGGGCGGTGGCGCCGCGCCCGTTCGGGGCCTCGGCGCCGTCCATCAGCGTCGAGAAGACCGGGACCAGATACGCCAGGGACTTGCCGGACGCCGTGCCGGTGGCGACGACCACGGACTGGCCGTCCAGCGCGTGTTCGGCGGCCCGTGCCTGATGGGCCCAGGGGTGTTCGATGCCGGCGGCCTGTACCGCGGCGATGACCTCGGATCGGATCCGGTCCGGCCAGACTGCATGCCGACCGGCGCGCGGGGGCAAGTGCTCCGTATGAGTGATGCGCGAAGCCCTGTTCGGTCCCGAGGCGAGCCGGTCCAGGACCGTGCCCGGAGCGGGGCGGGATGCGGTGTCCGTCGGGGATCGATCGGATCGGTGATTCTTGGCCATCGGCACCGAGTGTGTCACCGGCTTGACGGACAATGGGACCAAGGCGTCGTGCACGCCTGCCGGTAAGTGATTGAATGCCATCGCGGCTGGCGAACCGTCCAGGGGGATCTGCCGAGATGTCCCAAGGACGACCGCTCGATAGCAAGGTGCTGGAGGATCCGTGGACCTGTCTCTGTCGACCGAGACCATCGGCGATCGCACGATCGTCAGGGTCGGTGGCGAAATCGACGTATATACCGCGCCAAAGCTGCGCGAGCAGCTGGTCGAGCTGGTGAACGACGGCAGTTTCCACCTCGTCGTCGACATGGAGGGCGTGGACTTCCTCGACTCCACCGGGCTCGGCGTGCTGGTCGGCGGACTGAAGCGGGTGCGTGCCCATGAGGGCTCGCTGCGCCTGGTCTGCAACCAGGAGCGCATTTTGAAGATCTTCCGCATCACCGGCCTCACCAAGGTGTTCCCGATTCACACCTCGGTCGAGGAAGCGGTGGCGGCCACCGACTGATCACCGCGCCCGGGCCCTGTGCCCGGGGCGGCAGATTCGTAGAGGGGGTCCGGGCTTTCGGGGGCCCGGACCCCGAGCACGCCCGTAGCTCAGAGGGGGATGCATGGCCACCGTCGAACTCCGCTTCAGCGCGCTGCCCGAGCACGTCAGGACCGCCCGGCTGGTGGCGGCGGCGGTGGCACGCAGGGCCGGGGTGGACGAGGCCGTCCTCGACGAGGTCCGGCTCGCCGTCGGTGAGGCCTGCTCACGTGCCGTCGGGCTGCATCAGCTCAGCGGGATCACGGCGCCGGTGAAGGTGGCGCTGATCGAGGAGGAGAAACAGTTCTCCATCGAGGTCGGCGACGAGGCGCCGCATGCTCCTACCGGGGTCCGGACATCCGGCGCAGCCGCCGACGACCCCGACGCGGAGACCGAGGAGGACGAGATGGGCCTCGCTGTCATCAGCGGCCTCGTCGACGACGTCGAGGTGACCGCCGGGCAGCACGGCGGCCTGATCCGTATGACCTGGCCCACCACGCCGCAGTCGACCGCGGTGCTGCCCTGACGTCACCCCATCGGAGTAATCACAGCGAGGGCCCCGCTCGGCGGGGCCCTCGCTGTTTTACGTGTGAAACGCCCCCGAATTCGTGAAGGAATTCACGATCGGTGTGGATCAATCGGCTGATCAGCGACGCCGCAATTCGATCAAGCATGCACACCTCTGGGGCATTACCACTTTCGGGTTCGCGACCTTCCTGCGATCATTTGCGGTGAGTACGGGACGACTAATTCCGCTTGCCGCGCCCTGTTTTGATCAGGACCGGCTCCCTACAATCCGTCCACATCTTGAGCTCAGCCCAAGCGTCAAGGAGGACGAATGGCGGGGCTTTCTACCCCTCATCGGTTGGACCATCTGGACCACTCCACAACCTTCGCAGCCGCAGTGCTGACCGACGGCAACCGCGTCATGGTGATGGTCATCGCGGCCGTCGCCCTGGCCGCCCTGGTCGTCGCCGGCGTGCTGCTGCGTCAGGTGCTCGCGGCAGGCGAGGGCACCGACAGCATGAAGGAGATCGCGGCGGCCGTGCAGGAAGGCGCCAACGCCTATCTGGCCCGGCAGTTGCGCACGCTCGGCGTATTCGCCGTCGTCGTGTTCTTCCTGCTCATGCTGCTGCCCGCGGACGACTGGAATCAGCGCGCCGGAAGATCGGTGTTCTTCTTGATCGGCGCGGGGTTCTCGGCGGCCACCGGCTATATCGGCATGTGGCTCGCCGTGCGCAGCAATGTCCGGGTCGCCGCGGCCGCCCGGGAAGCGACTCCGGCGCAGGGTGAGCCGGAAAAGGATCTCACCCTCGTCTCGCACAAAGCCATGAAGATCGCTTTCCGCACGGGCGGCGTCGTCGGCATGTTCACGGTGGGCCTCGGTCTGCTGGGCGCCTCCTGCGTCGTGTTGGTCTACACGGCCGACGCGCCGAAGGTGCTGGAGGGATTCGGCCTCGGGGCCGCCCTCATCGCGATGTTCATGAGGGTGGGCGGTGGCATCTTCACCAAGGCCGCCGACGTCGGCGCCGACCTGGTCGGCAAGGTCGAGCAGGGCATTCCGGAGGACGATCCGCGCAATGCCGCGACCATCGCCGACAACGTGGGCGACAACGTCGGCGACTGCGCGGGCATGGCGGCCGACCTGTTCGAGTCGTACGCCGTGACCCTGGTCGCCGCGCTGATCCTGGGCACGGCGGCCTTCGGCGACTTCGGGCTGGCGTTCCCGCTGCTGGTCCCGGCGATCGGTGTGATCACCGCGATGATCGGCATCTTCGCCGTGGCCCCGCGGCGCGCCGACCGCAGCGGGATGAGCGCGATCAACCGCGGGTTCTTCATCTCCGCGGTGATCTCCCTCGCCCTGGTGGCGATCGCCGCCTTCGCCTACCTGCCCTCGTCCTACGCCGAGCTCGACGGCGTCACCGATGCCGCGATCCTGGCCCAGGGCGGCGACCCGCGGATCCTCGCGCTCGTCGCGGTGGCCATCGGCATCCTGCTCGCCGCCGTGATCCAGCAGCTCACCGGCTACTTCACGGAGACCAACCGGCGCCCGGTGCGGGACATCGGCAAGTCCTCGCTCACCGGCCCGGCCACCGTCGTCCTCGCCGGTATCTCCGTCGGCCTCGAATCGGCCGTCTACACCGCCCTGTTGATCGGCCTCAGTGTCTACGGGGCCTTCCTGCTCGGCGGTACGTCGATCATGCTCGCCCTGTTCGCGGTCGCGTTGGCCGGTACGGGGCTGCTGACCACGGTCGGTGTGATCGTCGCCATGGACACCTTCGGGCCGGTCTCCGACAACGCGCAGGGCATCGCCGAGATGTCCGGCGACGTCGAGGGCGCGGGCGCGCAGGTGCTCACCAACCTGGACGCCGTCGGCAACACCACCAAGGCCATCACCAAGGGCATCGCCATCGCCACCGCCGTCCTCGCGGCCGCGGCGCTCTTCGGGTCGTACCGTGACGCGATCACCACCGGCGTGCGGGACGTGGGCGAGGAGCTCAGCGGTGAGGGCGCGCCGATGACCCTGGCGATGGACATTTCGCAGCCCAACAACCTCGTCGGCCTCATCGCGGGCGCGGCGGTCGTCTTCCTCTTCTCCGGACTGGCGATCAACGCGGTCTCGCGGTCGGCGGGTTCGGTGGTGTACGAGGTGCGGCGGCAGTTCCGCGAGCGGCCCGGGATCATGAACTACACAGAGAAACCGGAGTACGGGAAAGTCGTCGACATCTGTACGAGGGACGCGCTCCGGGAGCTGGCCACGCCAGGTCTGCTCGCGGTGATGGCGCCGATCTTCATCGGGTTCACGCTCGGCGTCGGCGCGCTCGGCGCGTATCTGGCGGGCGCGATCGGGACCGGCACCCTCATGGCGGTGTTCCTCGCCAACTCCGGCGGTGCCTGGGACAACGCCAAGAAGCTCGTGGAGGACGGCCACCACGGAGGCAAGGGCAGCGAGGCCCACGCCGCGACGGTGATCGGCGACACGGTCGGTGACCCCTTCAAGGACACCGCCGGCCCGGCGATCAACCCGCTGTTGAAGGTGATGAACCTGGTCGCGCTGCTCATCGCGCCCGCGGTGATCAAGTTCAGCTACGGGGACGACGCGAGCCTCGGCATACGGATCCTGATCGCCGTACTGTCCCTGGTCGTGATCGTCGTGGCGGTGTACGTCTCCAAGCGGCGCGGCATCGCCATGGGCGACGACGACGCCGAGCCGACGGCCAAGTCGGCCGATCCGGCGGTGGTTTCGTAGATCGTCGCACCCGGCTCGACCCAAGGGGCGGGCGGACGGCGCGTATTGACGCGTCGCCCGCCCGCCCCGTTGTGCGCGCGCCCGCGCCGTGAGCCTTCTCTCCCTTGGTGCAAATGGTTGCAATAAGGTGAATATAGGACCTGGGTCATGCGTTTGCTGTGCGCTTGGCGTGTATGTTCCGGGGCCGAGAGCCATGGAAGGGGCCAAACCGGTGAACAAGAAGCTCGCGGCCGCACTGTCCGGCGGTGCGGTACTGGTGCTGGCGCTGTCGGGATGCAGCAGCGACGACGGCAACGAGAAGCTGGACGCGTGGGCCAAGCAGGTCTGTGACGACCTGCAGCCGCAGGCCAAGAAGATCGCGGCCGCCAACTCCGCGATCCAGAAGGAGACCTCGGACAACAGCACGCCGGAAGAGGTCCAGAAGACCGACGCGGCGGCCTTCCAGGACATGTCCGACGCCTACAAGGCGATCGGCGCCGCCGTGAGCAAGGCCGGCGCGCCCGACGTCGAGAACGGCGACAAGAAGCAGCAGGACGCGGTCAAGGAGCTCAACACCATCTCCTCGTCCTACGCCTCCCTGCGCAAGCAGGTCGACGACCTCGACACGAAGGACCAGGCGAAGTTCGCCGACGGTCTCAAGGAGATCGCCACGGAACTCGACAAGCTCAGCCAGAGCGGCAACGACGCGCTGACGACCCTGGAGGAGGGTGAGGTCGGCCAGGCGATGGCCAAGCAGGACACTTGCAAGAGCGCGTCGTCCGCGCCGTCGGCCACGCAGGGCTGACGTTCGCGACGGCCGTGCCGCACGGTCACAATGGGGGCGTGAGCAACGCCAGCCTCTCCGCCCTGCCCGCCACCGACCGCCCCGACGTCACCGCGCGACTGCGGGAGGCCCTCCTGGGGGCCGCCTTCACCGCCGACGGACTGCTCGAACTGCTCGGCGCGCCCGCCTACGCGGCGCTGGCGCGCAGCGAGGTCGTTCCCGCGCTCCGGGCGACGCGCGGGGACACACCGCTGGAGGTGCTCGTACGGCTGTTCCTCCTGCAGCAGCCCGTGCCGTACGCGCGCGTGGAGGGCGTTCTGCCCGTCGACGCGTGCCTGGAGAGCGGGTGGCTGACGCGTGTCGGCGGTGCCGAGGTCGCCGCGGCCGTGGACGTCCGGCCCTACGGCGGGCTCGACGGCGAGGACTGGTTCATCGTGTCCGACCTGGGCTGCGCGGTCGGTGGCGCCGGTGGCATCGGAAGCCGGGACGAGGGCGTCGTGCTGGGCGTCGGCGGCGCGTCGACGACGCTGGCCGGGATCACGGTCCGTACGCCCGTCCCCGCGGCCCTCGACCTCGGCACCGGGTCAGGCATCCAGGCGCTGCACGCCGCACAGCACGCCACGCGCGTGACGGCGACCGACGTCAACCCGCGCGCGTTGCACATCACCGCGCTCACCCTCGCGCTGTCCGGCGCGCCGGCCGCGGAACTGCGCGAGGGCTCGCTCTTCGCGCCGCTCGCGGACGACGCGACGTTCGACCTGATCGTGTCGAACCCGCCCTTCGTGATCTCCCCCCGCGCCCGGCTGACCTATCGCGACGGCGGCATGGGCGGGGACGATCTGTGCCGCACGCTCGTTCAGCGAGCGGGGGAGCGGCTGAACGAGGGCGGGTTCGCGCAGTTCCTCGCCAACTGGCAGCACGTCGAGGGGGAGGACTGGCAGGAGCGGCTGAGGTCCTGGGTGCCGCGTGGCTGCGACGCGTGGATCGTGCAGCGCGAGGTGCAGGACGTCACGCAGTACGCAGAGCTGTGGCTGCGCGACGCGGGCGACCACCGGGGTGACGTGGCCGAGTACCAGGCGCGGTACGACGCCTGGCTGGACGAGTTCGAGGCGCGCAAGGTGCGGGCGGTCGGGTTCGGGTGGATCACCCTGCGCAAGCGGGGGGCGGCGGTGCCCTCGATCACCGTGGAGGAGTGGCCGCATCCGGTCGAGCAGCCGCTCGGCGAGACGGTCCGGGCGCACTTCGAGCGGCTCGACTATCTGCGGTCACGGGACGACGCGGCTCTGCTGGAGGAGCGCTTCCGGCTGGCCGTCGAGGTGGTGCAGGAGCAGGTCGGGCTGCCCGGGGCGGAGGACCCGGAGCATCTCGTGCTGCGGCAGAACCGCGGGATGCGGCGCGCCACCAAGGTGGACACGGTGGGCGCCGGGTTCGCCGGCGTGTGCGACGGGTCGCTGACCGCGGGGCGGATCCTGGACGCCATCGCCCAACTGGTGGGTGAGGATCCGGTGTTGCTGCGGGACCGGACGCCGGCGCAGATTCGGTTGCTGGTGGAGCAGGGGTTCCTGGAGCCCGCGGAGTGAGGTGAGGCCGGGGCGCGTGGGGTGAGGCGCCCGGGGCGCGTGGGTGGGTCCGGAGCCCGCGGGGTGAGGCGGGGCGCGCGGGGACGGGGTGTGCGCGCCGGAGCGGGGCGGCTGTGAGGGGCCCGTACGCCGGAGCGGGCGCCAGGGAGAGGCGCGGTGTGCGAGGGGAGGCGCCCGCGGAGGGGGTGCGCGCTGGGGTGCGGGGGCGCTGAGACGGGGTCGCGCGCCGGTGCGCTCGGAGGAGACGCGGATCAGGACAGGACGCCGGCGAGCTCGCGCCGGGCGCCGTCGATCTTCGGACGGTCGTACGGAATCCAATGCCGCTGCCGCCATGAGCGCAGGATGTGAAAACCGGCCAACCATGGAACGCAGGGCCGGCGGGATCATGCGGCGAGGTCATCCTGATCATGGCCGGGGACCGTCCGAGGAAGCGGCGGCCGAAAACTGCTGAAAAAACTTTCGAAAGCCCTGGCGTGATGAAGTCAGGCCTTGGCCGAAAGCAGACGCAGGGCCCCGTCGACCCCCCGTTCACGTCAGGTTCGCCTGGACGCAGCCCGTGCGTGTCAACCTCCCGGGAATTGAACACCCGCCGACGGGAAAAAGGGGCACGCGGAGCCATGGAGAGTGGACCGGCGATCTTCGCGGGAATGGTGTTCGCCCTGTTCGGAGGCGGCTTGCTGGTGTGGACGGCGAGTCGGGTGCGCCGTCGCGAGCCGGTCGCCCACGGTGTGAACCCCGTCGCATCGGCGACCCTCTCGACCGTCGCCGCGGTGATCGCGCTGACCCTGGGCGCGTGGTGCTTCACCCAGCTCTGACAGCCCGCGAGGCGTTCCACCTGGGGTAATCGGTAGGACACGCTCCGGATGGAACCGGTCGGTTCGGCAGACACTCCGGGCGGCAGGAATGGCGGTAGTCGGGTTACCGTTCGAGTGGCCGTTGCGGGCTTTTCCCGTTTGACACGGGGGCGGGATGTACCGTCACACTCCGCAGCGTCACCAGCGAGTGAGCCATGAAAGGTGCCCTGACCCCGGGAGTGCAAGGCCTGGGGAGGCCCCAGCGTCGACCGGAGAGAAGAGCGAAGTTGTCCCCGACCAGCGAGACCGCACAGGGCGGCCGCCGACTCGTCATCGTCGAGTCGCCTGCCAAGGCGAAGACGATCAAGGGCTACCTCGGCCCCGGCTACGTCGTCGAAGCGAGCGTCGGGCACATCCGCGACCTCCCCAACGGCGCGGCGGAGGTGCCGGAGAAGTACACCGGCGAGGTCCGCCGCCTCGGCGTGGACGTCGAGCACGACTTCCAGCCCATTTATGTGATCAACGCCGACAAGAAGGCGCAGGTCAAAAAGCTCAAGGATCTGCTGAAGGATTCCGACGAGCTCTTCCTCGCCACCGATGAGGACCGGGAGGGCGAGGCGATCGCCTGGCACCTCCAGGAAGTCCTCAAGCCCAAGGTCCCGGTCAAGCGGATGGTCTTCCACGAGATCACCAAGGCCGCGATCCAGGCCGCCGTGGCCAACCCGCGCCAGCTCAACCAGAAGCTCGTCGACGCCCAGGAGACCCGCCGCATCCTCGACCGCCTCTACGGCTACGAGGTCTCGCCGGTGCTGTGGAAGAAGGTCATGCCGCGGCTGTCGGCGGGCCGCGTCCAGTCGGTGGCCACCCGGCTCGTGGTCGAGCGGGAACGCGAGCGCATCGCGTTTCGTTCGGCTGAGTACTGGGACCTGACGGGCACCTTCGCGACCGGCCGCGCGGGAGATTCGTCGGACCCGTCGTCGCTGGTCGCCCGCCTCCAGACCGTCGACGGCAGGCGGGTCGCGCAGGGCCGCGACTTCGACTCCCTGGGGCAACTGAAGAGCGCGAACACCCTCCACCTCGACGAGGCGAACGCCCGCGCCCTCGCCGCCGCCCTGGAGGACACCCGGTTCTCCGTCCGCTCGGTCGAGTCCAAGCCGTACCGTCGCTCGCCGTACGCCCCGTTCCGTACCACGACGCTCCAGCAGGAGGCCAGCCGCAAGCTCGGCTTCGGCGCGAAGGCGACCATGCAGGTCGCGCAGAAGCTGTACGAGAACGGCTACATCACGTACATGCGTACGGACTCCACGACCCTGAGCGACACGGCGGTGTCGGCCGCCCGTGCCCAGGTGACGCAGCTGTACGGCGCCGACTACCTGCCGGACCGGCCGCGGACGTACGCCGGCAAGGTCAAGAACGCGCAGGAGGCGCACGAGGCGATCCGGCCCTCGGGTGATCGTTTCCGCACGCCCGCCGAGACGGGCCTGACCGGCGACCAGTTCAAGCTCTACGAGCTGATCTGGAAGCGGACGGTCGCCTCCCAGATGAAGGACGCGACCGGGAACAGCGTGACGGTGAAGATCGCCGGCACCGCGGCCGACGGCCGGGACGTCGAGTTCAGCGCGTCCGGCAAGACGATCACGTTCCACGGCTTCCTGAAGGCCTACGTCGAGGGCGCCGACGACCCGAACGCGGAGCTGGACGACCGCGAGCGCCGGCTCCCACAGGTGGGCGAGGGCGACCCGCTGTCGGCCGAGGAGATCACGGTCGACGGCCACGCCACCAAGCCGCCGGCCCGCTACACCGAGGCCTCGCTGGTCAAGGAGCTGGAAGAGCGCGAGATCGGCCGCCCGTCGACGTACGCGTCGATCATCGGCACGATCCTCGACCGCGGCTATGTGTTCAAGAAGGGCACGGCGCTCGTCCCGTCCTTCCTGAGCTTCGCCGTGGTCAACCTGCTGGAGAAGCACTTCGGCCGGCTCGTCGACTACGACTTCACCGCCAGGATGGAGGACGACCTCGACCGCATCGCGCGCGGTGAGGCACAGGCGGTGCCGTGGCTGAAGCGGTTCTACTTCGGCGAGGGCACCGTCGCGGGCGTCGCCGCGGACGCCGGCAACGGCGACGGGGACCACCTCGGTGGCCTCAAGGAACTGGTGACCGACCTGGGCGCGATCGACGCGCGCGAGGTCTCCTCGTTCCCCGTGGGCGGCGACATCGTGCTGCGCGTCGGGCGCTACGGCCCGTACATCGAGCGTGGCGAGAAGGACACCGAGCAGCACCAGCGCGCCGACATCCCGGCCGACCTGGCGCCGGACGAGCTGTCCGTCGAGCTCGCGGAGGAACTGCTCGCCAAGCCGAGCGGCGACTTCGAGCTGGGCACCGACCCGTCCACCGGCCACACGATCGTCGCCAAGGACGGTCGCTACGGCCCCTACGTCACCGAGGTCCTGCCCGAGGGCACCCCGAAGACCGGAAAGAACGCCGTGAAGCCGCGGACGGCCTCGCTGTTCAAGTCGATGGCGCTGGACACGGTGACGCTGGAGGACGCCCTCAAGCTGATGTCGCTGCCGCGTGTCGTCGGCAAGGACGCGGAGGGCGTCGAGATCACCGCGCAGAACGGGCGCTACGGGCCGTACCTGAAGAAGGGGACGGACTCGCGGTCGCTGCAGACCGAGGACCAGCTCTTCACGATCACGCTGGAGGAGGCCGACGCGATCTACGCCCAGCCGAAACAGCGTGGCCGCGCCGCCGCCAAGCCGCCGCTGAAGGAGCTGGGCGACGACCCGGTCAGCGCCAAGCCGGTGGTCGTCAAGGACGGTCGCTTCGGTCCGTATGTCACGGACGGCGAGACCAACGCGACCCTGCGGTCCGGTGACAGCGTCGAGACGATCACGCCGGAGCGCGGCTTCGAACTGCTCGCCGAGAAGCGCGCGAAGGGCCCCGTCAAGAAGACGGCGAAGAAGGCCCCCGCCAAGAAGGCTCCGGCGAAGAAGGCCACGGCGACGAAGAAGACGGCCGCCAAGAAGACCACGGCGGCGAAGAAGACGACGACCGCGAAGAAGACGGCCGCGAAGAAGGCGACCGCTTCCAAGACGACGTCGGAGGAGTGAGCGGGCGGGGTCCGGCACTTCGAGCGGCCGGACGAACCCGCCTCGGCCGGCAACGGCCCTTCCTTCACGCAACGTTCGCGAGACGCCCGCCCCGGCACCACATCGGTGACGGGGCGTGCGGACGTTCGGGCGGGCGCACTGGAGTGTCGGTCCGGCCCGATAGGCTGAAAGCATGACGCGAGCCGAGCAGCCAACGGCCCATCACCCGGCCCCCGACGACGCCCTGGTCGCGGACTCCCGCGAACGTGCCGTGCGCGCGCTGTTGCGCCGGCCACAGCTGAAGAGGCTGTGGAGCGCACAGCTCGTCAGCGGCATCGGCGACATGCTGGCGCTTCTGGTGCTGGTCCTCCTCGTCCTCCAGGCGGCGATCGCCGAGGGGTCGTTCGGTGGCGGGTACCGGGGCGTGGCGTTCGCCGTGGCGGCGGTCTTCGGGGTGCGCGTCCTCGCGACGCTGCTCTTCGGTGCCGTACTCCTCGGGCCGCTCTCCGCGCTCACCTCGCAGGACGGCCCGCTGGACCGCCGCTGGACCATGGTCGGCGCCGACGGTCTGCGGGTCGCCCTGCTGATCATCGCGCCGCTGTGGATCGACTGGACTCCGGACGACGCGCTCGCCCTGCTGCTGGTGACCGTGTTCGTCACAGGCGTCGCCGAGCGGTTCTGGACAGTGTGCCGCGAGAGCGCCGCGCCCGCGCTGCTGCCCGCGCCACCGCCGGAGGGCGCGACGGTACGGCCGCTGCCGGACCACATGGACGCGCTGCGCCGCCTGTCGCTGCGTACGGCCTTCGTGACCGTGCCCCTCGCGGCTGCCGCACTGGTCGTCGCGGGATTGTTCAACAATCTGCTGGGTGCCGGGATCGACTGGTTCGGCCAGCACCAGGCGGCCCTCGCCTCATACGTCGCGGCGGGCCTGTTCGCCGCGTCCCTGTCCGTGCTGACCTTCCTGGAAGTGCCCGGCACACGCACCCCCCGCGCGCGCTCCCCGCTGGAGGGGCTGCGCCGTCCTCGCACGGCCGAGGGCGCCGACAAGGGCCGCACGGGCGCGATGCCGCTGCTGGTGCTCGCCTGCGCGGCCGTCGCCGGCGCGGTGGCCGCCGTCGTCGCGGTGTCCGTGCTGCACGCCAAGGACCTGGGTGGCGGCCCGGTGACGTACGGGCTGCTGGTGGGCGTGCTCACCGGCGGTGTCGTCGTCGGTGTCCGTACGGCGCCGAAGGTGCTGGTGTCGCTGTCGCGGCGCCGGCTGCTGGCGCTGGCGATCGCCTTCACCGGCGTCGCGCTGCTGGCCGCCGGGCTCGTCCCGGACGTCGCCACCGTGCTGCTGATCGTCGCCGTGGCGGGTGCCGGCGCGGGTGTGGCCGCCAACACCGGGCACACGCTGCTCGACCAGGAGGCCGAGGACTTCCGGCGGGCACGCACGACCGAGCACCTGCACGCGATGGTGCGGGTCTTCGTGGTGCTCGGCGCGCTGATCGCGCCCCTGGTGGCGGCACTGATCGGGCCGCACCGGCTGGAGAACGGCAAGTTCGTGTTCGCGCACGGTGGGGCGGCGTTCACGCTGATGCTGGTCGGCGCGCTGCTGCTGCCGGTGGCCGCGCTGGTGCTGGCGAAGCTCGACGACCGCTCCGGGGTGCCGCTGCGCCAGGACGTGCGCCACGCGCTGCTCGGCGGTGACGACCCGGAGCCGACGCCGGCCGCCACCGGGTTCTTCATCGCCCTGGAGGGCGGCGACGGCGCCGGCAAGTCCACCCAGGCCGAGGCGCTCGCCGAGTGGATCAGGGCCAAGGGCCACGAGGTCGTGCTGACCCGTGAGCCGGGGGCGACCCCGGTGGGCAAGCGGCTGCGCTCGATCCTGCTGGACGTCTCCAGCGCCGGGCTCTCGCACCGCGCCGAGGCGCTGCTGTACGCGGCGGACCGTGCCGAGCACGTGGACACCGTGGTGCGGCCCGCCCTGGAGCGCGGCGCGGTCGTGATCTCCGACCGGTACATCGACTCCTCGGTGGCCTACCAGGGAGCGGGCCGCGACCTGTCCCCGACCGAGATCGCCCGCATCAACCGCTGGGCGACCCACGGTCTCGTCCCGCATCTGACCGTCCTGCTGGACGTCTCGCCGGAGGCCGCGCGCGAGCGGTTCACGGAGGCGCCCGACCGGCTGGAGTCGGAGCCGGCCGAGTTCCACGCGCGCGTGCGCTCCGGCTTCCTGACGCTGGCCGCGGCCGACGCCGGGCGGTATCTGGTGGTGGACGCCGGGCAGGAGCCCGAGGCCGTCACGACCGTGATCCGGCACCGGCTCGACCAGCTGCTGCCGCTGTCCGAGGCCGAGGTCGAGGCCCAGGAGGAGGCGCGCCGCAAGGCCGAGGAGGAGGCCCGGCGCAAGGCGGAGGAAGAGGCCGCCCGCAAGGCCGAGGAGGAGCGCCTGGAGCGGGAGCGCCAGGAGCAGCTCGCCCGGCTGCGCGCCGAGGAGGAGGAGCGCAAGCGGCGCGAGCTGGAGGAGGCGCAGCGACGCGAGGCCGAGCGGCAGGCGGAGGAGGCCCGGCAGCGGGCCGAGGAGGCGCGCCGCCGCGCCGAGGAGGAGCGGGTCCGGCTCCTCGCCGAGGAGCAGGCGCGCGCCGAGGAGGAAGCCCGCCGCAAGGCCGAGGAGGACCGGCGCCGGCAGCAGGCCGAGGAGGAGGCACGGCTGCGCGCCGAGGCCGAGGAGCGCCGCTTGGAGAAGCAGCGCAAGGCCGAGGAAGCGCTGCTGCGGGCCGAGGAGGCACGCCGGGCTGCCGAGGAGGCCGCGTCGGCGGCAGCGGCGGGTCCCCGGCCGGCGGCTCCCGCGACGCCCGCGGTGCCGACCGACGCGGCGACCGTGCCGACGCCGGTGGTGACGCCGACCAACGCTTCCGGCGGGCCCGTGGAGGACACGGCGGTACTGCGGCCGGTGCGGCCCGCGGCCGAGGCGCCGCAGGCACGGGCCGACGCCGGTGGGTCCGGGTCCGACGCCGAGGTGACGGCGGAGCTGCCGCAGCCGGGGACGACCCCGGGTGCGGCCGACGAGACGGCCGTGCTGCCGCCGGTCCGGCCGTCGGGTGCCGCCGACGAGACCGCCGTGCTGCCGCCGGTCGTGCCCGGTGCCGCCGACGAGACCGCGGTGCTGCCGCCCGTGCGGGGCGAGGATCCTGCCGACCGGGTGCCGCCGGGGTTCTTCCGGGACGAGCACCAGGGCCCGGGACCTGACGGGACGGAGGACCGCACGCGGGAGCTCCCCCAGGTCGACGCCGACGGCAGGCCGCAGCCGCGGCCGCGTCCGGACTGGGCCGAGGAGACCCCCCTGGACGACCTGCCGTCGCTGGCGGACGAGCTGCTCGGGTCGCATGACGACGGGTACGACGACGAGCAGGACGGGCGTCGGGGGAAGGGACGCGGGCGCTGACACAGGGCGGCTGGGCAGAGCCGGGGCAGCCGGGGCCGTCCGTCGTTGTCAGTGGGCGCCCGCACAATGGAGGGCGTACCGCGCAGTGTGACGGAAGGGCGGCGTGACCCGTGAGCGTCTGGGACGACCTCGTCGGGCAGGAGAGGGTGAGCGAGCAGCTCACCGCCGCTGCCCGTGATGCCGACGCCCTGGTCACGGCCGCCACGGCCGGCACCCCGCCGCCCGAGGCGTCCAAGATGACGCACGCGTGGCTGTTCACGGGACCGCCCGGCGCGGGACGGATCCAGACCGCGCGGGCGTTCGCGGCGGCACTGCAGTGCGTCAGCCCGGACCGCGCGCTGGGCGGCGCACCGGGGTGCGGGTTCTGCGACGGGTGCCACACGGCGCTGGTCGGCACGCACGCCGACGTCTCCACGGTCGTCGCGGTCGGCGCGCAGATCCTGGTCGACGACATGCGGGACACGGTCCGCAAGTCGTTCACCTCGCCGGCGAACGGCCGCTGGCAGGTCATCCTCGTCGAGGACGCCGAGCGGCTGAACGAGAAGTCCGCCAACGCCGTCCTCAAGGCCGTCGAGGAGCCCGCTCCCCGTACGGTCTGGCTGCTGTGCGCCCCCTCGATCGAGGACGTCCTGCCCACCATCCGCTCCCGCTGCCGCCACCTGAACCTGAGCACGCCCTCGGTCGACGCCATCGCGGACATGCTCGTACGCCGCGAGGGCGTCGAGCCCGCCGTGGCCGCCGCGGCCGCCCGCGCCACGCAGGGGCACGTCGACCGGGCCCGCCGCCTCGCCACCGACCCGGCGGCGCGGGAGCGCCGGGCGGCCGTGCTGAAGCTGCCGTTGCGCGTCGACGACGTCGGCGGCTGCCTGAGGGCGGCGCAGGAGCTGGTGGACGCGGCCGCGGAGGACGCCAAGCAACTCGCCGAGGAGGTCGACGGCAAGGAGACCGAGGAGCTGAAGGCGGCGTTGGGCGCGGTTCAGGGGGGCCGGATGCCGCGGGGTACGGCGGGCGTGATGAAGGACCTGGAGGACAAGCAGAAGCGCCGGCGCACCCGTACGCAGCGCGACAGTCTCGACCTCGCCCTCACCGACCTCACCGCCTTCTACCGTGACGTCCTCGCCCTCCAGCTCGGCTCCCGCGTCGCGCTCGCCAACACGGACGCCGAGGACGCGCTGGAGCGGCTCGCGCGAAGCAGCGCACCCGAATCCACACTGCGCCGCATCGAGGCGATCGCCGCGTGCCGGGACGCGCTCGACCGGAACGTGGCGCCGTTGCTCGCGGTGGAGGCGATGACCATGGCACTCAGGGCGGGCTGACCGGTCCCACCGGGCACAGCGGGTTGCGCCGGGCCACGGCTTCACACCCCACGCTCTTCGTTGACGGTGTACTTCGTCCGTGGGACATCCGTGGGACAGCCTGCACTCGTCCGAGGCACAAGGCGCACGCAGGGCATCCAGGCGATCGCGCAGCGTTACTCTCGCGGGATGCACACAAGGCGCACCCACCGCAGGTCCAGGACCGTGTTCAGCGTCAGGTCACGCACCGGAGCCACCTTCCTCGCCCTCGCGGCGCTGGTCGCATCCGCCTGCTCCTCCGGGAGCTCGACGAGTTCCGCCAGTTCGTCGGCGGCCCAGGCGGCGGCGCTCGCGGCGCTGCCGGAGGCGGCCTCCTCCGCGCTGGCGTCGTACTACGGGCAGAAGCCCAGCTGGCGCTCCTGCGGTGTCCCCGGCTTCGAGTGCGCCACGCTGCGGGCGCCGCTCGACTACGCCAGGACCGACGCCGGCGACGTGCGGCTCGCGGTGGCCCGGAAGAAGGCCGCGGGGCCGGGCAAGCGGCTGGGCTCGCTGCTGGTGAACCCGGGCGGGCCGGGCGGTTCGGCGGTCGGGTACCTCCAGTCGTACGCCGGGATCGGCTACCCGCAGGAGGTGCGTGCCCAGTACGACATGGTCGCGGTCGATCCACGCGGAGTCGCCCGCAGCGAGCCCGTCGAGTGCCTCGACGGGCGGGAGATGGACGCGTACACGCAGACCGACATCACGCCCGACGACGGGCGCGAGGTCGACGGGCTGGTGGCGGCCTACAAGGGCTTCGCCGAGGGGTGCGGGGCGGACGCGCCCGATCTGCTGCGGCATGTCTCGACGGTCGAGGCGGCCCGGGACATGGACATCGTGCGGGCGGCGCTGGGGGACCGGAAGCTGACGTACGTCGGGGCCTCGTACGGGACGTTGCTCGGTGCGACGTACGCCGGGCTCTTCCCGAAGCAGGTCGGGCGGCTGGTGCTGGACGGCGCGATGGACCCCATGCTGTCGGCCCGCAGGCTGAACCTGGACCAGACCGCCGGGTTCGAGACGGCGTTCAAGGCGTTCGCCAAGGACTGCGTACGGCATGCGGACTGCGCCGTCGGCGGGCGTGGGGCGAAGCCGGAGCAGGTCGGCCGGAACCTGAAGGCGTTCTTCGACAGGATCGACGCGAAGTCGCTGCCCACGGGTGACGGGGCCGGCCGCCGCCTCACCGAGTCCCTGGCCACCACCGGGGTGATCGCGGCGATGTACGACGAGGCGGCCTGGCCGCAGTTGCGCGAGGCGCTGACCGCGGCCGTGAAGAAGAACGACGGCGCGACGCTGCTCGCCCTGTCCGACGGCTACTACGAGCGGGACGCCGACGGCCGCTACTCGAACCTGATGTACGCCAACGCCGCCGTGAACTGCCTGGACCTCCCGCCCTCCTTCGACACCCCGGACGACGTACGCAAGTCGCTGCCCGCGTTCGAGAAGGCGTCCCCGGTCTTCGGTGAGTCCCTCGGCTGGGCCGCCCTGAACTGCGC
Organism: Streptomyces sp. NPDC059861; assembly: GCF_042731435.1. Lineage (NCBI taxonomy): Bacteria > Bacillati > Actinomycetota > Actinomycetes > Kitasatosporales > Streptomycetaceae > Streptomyces > Streptomyces sp. NPDC059861. The sequence continues at coordinate 51,571 of NZ_JBHWJQ010000019.1, forward strand.
GTACTGGCCGGTCGCGCCCACGGGCGAGCCGCACCGCATCGAGGCGAGGGGCGCGGCGCCCATCGTCGTGGTCGGCACCACCCGCGACCCGGCGACGCCGTACCACTGGGCGCGGAGCCTGTCCCGCCAGCTCGCCTCCGGCCGTCTCCTCACCTACGACGGCGACGGCCACACCGCGTACGGGCGCGGCAGCGCGTGCGTCGACCGTACGATCAACGCGTACCTCCTCCGCGGCACGGCGCCCACGGACGGAAAGCGCTGCTCCTAGAGCCGCCCCCAGCCCCGGAGCCGCGCGCTCCGGGGCCGGTACGGAGCACCCCCGGAAACTGTGTAGACTTACCGACGTTGCTGATCGCACCATAGTGCGGACAGCGCGCCGCCTTAGCTCAGATGGCCAGAGCAACGCACTCGTAATGCGTAGGTCTCGGGTTCGAATCCCGAAGGCGGCTCTTTCTGAAGCCCAGCCCAGACACTGTCTGTGCTGGGCTTTCTTGTTCACCGGACGCGTGACGGCGCTGTCCGGAGGGGGTGTTGAGGTGTACGACCTGAAAGCGGTGATCGCCGAGGAGGCGGTGCTGCGTGACGTGGCGCGGGACCTGCCTGCCGCTCGGCTGGCCTCGGTCGGGCAGGGCCTGTGGCTGATGCCGATGACGGACGCGGTGTTCGATTCCGTCGCGGACGGCAGCGATGAGGGTGTGTGGGGCTTCTGGCGGTTGCCGGGAGGGTTCGAGAAGGTCCTCGCGGGGTGTTCGGCCGGTGGGCCGGTGGCCTACGTGGAAGCCGAGTACTTCGGCGGTGCGGGGGAACAGCAGGCGGCCGTGTGGGACGGCGGCGCCCTCGTGCTGGGGCCGCTCCACCTGGAGGAGGGCGCGCCGTTTCCGCCCGCCGGTAGTCCGGTCTCTCAGGCGCTGCGGCGGCTGGGCGTCGTGGCGGGCGCCGGTCAGGACGAGTTCTCCGCCGTGGAGCTGGGCCGGTATCGACGCGGCGCGGAGTGGATCGCCTGACGCGTGGCCTCCGGGCGATGAGGCGGACAGCCGAGCGCCTCGCCACGGTGGCGCCGGTTCTTGCCCACAAGGATGTGGATGAGGTATCCGATTAGACTCGTCGCATGACGAGCGCCCCCCAGCGCAAGGACGCCGCCCGTAACTGGGAGCGGATCGTCACCGTGGCCCGCGAACTCGTGGACGAGGGCGCACCACTGCAGCTGAACGACGTCGCCCGCCGCGCCCACCTCGGCGTCGGCACCGTCTACCGCCACTTCCCCACCGCCGAGGCGCTCCTGGAGACCGTCGCGACGCCCGGCCTGGAGGCACTCATCGCCTACGGTGAGCAGGCGCCGGCCGACGACGATTCCGGGCGTGCCCTCGCCCGCTTCCTGACCCGCACCGTCGAGGCGCAGGTCACCGACGCTTCCCTGGCCACGGTCACCGCCTCGGCCACGGACGCCCTGCCGCGCACCACCGAACTGAAGCGGATTCTGAGGTCGGTCGGGGGACAACTGCTCGACCGGGCCCACGCGGCGGAGGCCGTACGCGCCGACCTGACCGGCGACGACCTGGTCCCGCTGATGTGCGGAATCGTCCACGCCGCGAACGTCCGCAGCGGCACCGCCGACCGCGTCGAGACCGCCCGCCGCTATCTGGCCTCGCTGCTGGACGGTCTCCACCTCGCCGCCGAGCAGAGGCAGCCCGCTGTGAGGGACAAGCCGGCGTGAAGGCCCTCGCGAGCATCGACCCCACCCCGCCGACGGACCAGCACCCCGAGCGGGTCTGGTACACCTCCTACGGCTCCAACACGCATCTCGACCGGCTCGCCTGCTACATCAGGGGCGGCCGGCCGGTCGGTGGCGTGCGGGAGTACCCGGGGTGCCGCAACCCGGCGATGCCCACCCGGTCGATCCCGGTGGAGCTGACCGGAGCCATGTACTTCGCCACCAGGTCCCCGGTGTGGGGCGGTGGCCGGGCCTTCTACGACCCGCGGGCCGATGGCCGGGTGCTCGCCAGGGCGCACCTGGTGACCGCCGACCAGTTCTTCGACATCGCCGCCCAGGAGATGTACCGGGATCCCGGCATGGACCTCGACCTGGTCGACGTACTGACGAACGGACGTGCCGTGCTGGGGGAGGGGCGCTACGAGACCCTGGTGTGCGCCGGTCAGGTCGCCGGGCTGCCTGTGCTGACCTTCACCGCTCCCTGGCGGATGGACGAGGTGCCGTGGGTCCCGCCCTCGACCGCCTACGTGCGGTATCTGACCTCGGGCCTGCTGTCGGCGGGTGCGTGGGACATGGAGGCGATCACGTCGTACGTCGCCGCCTGCCCGGGCGCGTCCGGTCGCTGGTCGGAGCAGGCCCTCGCCGATCTGTTGAGCCCAGGCACGTAGGGCGGGGGCGAGGCCCGGTCAGCCGAGGAGGCGGACGGGGGTGCCGGCGAGGTAGGCCTCGATGTCCTCGACGGCCTGGCCGTAGTAGCGCCGGTAGTTGGCCTGGGAGACGTAACCCAGGTGCGGGGTGGCGAGGAGACGGGGGGCCTCGCGCATCGGGTGGCTGTCCGGCAGGGGCTCGCTGTCGAAGACGTCCACCGCCGCGCCGGCGATGCGGCCCCCGTGCAGGGCCGCGAGGAGGGCCTCCTGGTCGACGATCGCCGCGCGGGAGGTGTTGATCAGGTGGGCGGTGGGCTTGAGGAGGGCCAGTTCCGCCGGGCCCAGGAGGGCTCGGGTGCGATCGCTCAGGGCCAGATGGACCGAGACGAAGTCGCTGCTGACGAGGAGGTCCTCCTTCGTCGGGGAAAGGTGGACCCCGATCTCGTCGGTGCGCTCCTCGGTGAGGTTCTGGCTCCAGGCCGTGACCTCCATGCCGAAGGCCAGGCCGATCCGGGCGACCCGGCTGCCGATCTTGCCGAGGCCGAGCAGGCCCAGGCGGCGGCCGTGCAGGTCCGCGCCGACGGTGGACTGCCAGGGGCCGCCGGTGCGCAGGGCGGTGTTCTCCTGGACGACTCCGCGGGCCAGACCCAGGATCAGGGCCCAGGTCAGCTCGACCGGGGGAGTGGAGGAGCTCTCGGTGCCGCACACGGTGACCCCGTTCGCGTGCGCGGCGGCGTAGTCGATCACCGAGTTGCGCATGCCGGAGGCGACGAGGAGCTTGAGGCGGGGGAGCCGGTCCAGGAGCGATGCGGTGAAGGGGACGCGTTCGCGCAGGGTGACCACGAAGTCGAAGTGGGCGAGAGCCGTGGCCAGTTCGTCCTCGGTGGGGAAGTGGCCGGGGAAGGTCACGACCTCCACACGGTCGCCGAGCGGGGTCCAGTCGGCGACGGTGGTCGCGACCCCTTGGTAGTCGTCCAGTACGGCGCAGCGGTAGCGCATGTCTCGTCCTCCGGGGGCGGGTGTCTCTCCCCAGGGTGGCGGGTGCGCCTCGTGTTCGGACGCGGGCCCCCGTCGTTCACCTCTGCCGACCGGGGCCCACTGGCGTCCCGGACCCGGCCGCGGCGGCGACACTCCCCCGAGTTGCGCGGACGTACGCGTGCGCCGTCGGGCCAGATCCGATGATGTGATCACATCAGGCCGCACCAACGGATCGCTAACATGTGGCCAATGGTTTTCCTTGGCGTCGGCCTGGGGCCGGCGTGAAGCCGCCGGGCGGACGCGGGGAACAGCCGTGACGGCGGTGCCTTCACCTGCCGGAACGGTGGCGGGTTCCGGTGGTGGTCGCCCGGGTGCCGGTGACGGAAAAGTGCCGGGGCGGGGGCGGGAACTCGCCAGGAGGGGTCCGTCTTGTGTGGTGGAGCGTGGCCCGGCTCGGGCCCGCGCTCGGGCGTGGGCGCGTGCGTGGGAAGGCTGTGGGCGGTGTGATGCGGTGCGGACCTCGGTTCGGACTGCGGTTCGGGCTGCTGGGGCCGCCTGTTCTGTATGGGCCGTGCGGCGGGGAACCGTGCTGCGGGGAGCCCTTCGACGGAGAGACACGGGAGGCCGGCGGCGAGCCGGCGACGCCCGACGGGTCCGACGACGTCGGGGGCGCGGGCGCGAGTTCAGGTCTGGAGACAGGGGCAGGGGCCGCGTCACCCGGACCTGCCGTGCGCCCCGTCGGCAGCCCCATGGCACGGGTCCTCCTCGCTGCCTTGCTCCTCGAAGCCGGTCGGGTCGTGCCCGTCGCGTCGCTCAAGGACACCCTGTGGGGTGGCGCGCCGCCCGCCTCCGCGCAGGCCTCCCTGCACAACCACGTAGCCCGACTGCGCCGGATGCTCGACGATCCCGGGCGCGTGCGTGCCGTGCCGCCCGGATATCTGCTGCGGGTCGAGCGGGGTGAGCTGGACGTCCATGTCTTCGAGAGCCACGTCGCCGAGGCGCGCGCCGCGCACGCGGGTCGGGAGTGGGAGCGGACGGTGCGCGAGTGCGCGCGGGCGCTCGCGCTGTGGCGGGGTGCGCCCTTGAGCGGGCTGCCGGGCGAGGTGGGCGGGTACGCGTTCGTGCAACGGCTGGTCGAGGCGCGGCTGCTGGTACTGGAGTGGCGGTACGACGCCGAGCTCGCCCTGGCGGCGGAGCGGGTGGCCGGAGGTGACCGGCTGGCCGGGCTCGTCCCCGAGCTGGCCGCACTCGCCGCCGAGCATCCGCTCCATGAGGCGTACCACCGCCAGCTCATGCTCGCCCTGCACCGCACCGGCCGCCGTGCCGAGGCCCTCGCCGTCCACCGCGATCTGCGGTGGCGGCTCGTCGAGGAGCTCGGGGTCGAGCCGGGAGCGGGGGTGCGCGCGGCTCATGTGGAGGTGTTGCGGGGGGTCGCGAAGGGGGACGGGGCCGAGCGCGACGATTCGGGCGGCGTGCCGGTGCCCGGCGGGAGCGCGGCGCGAGCGGACGTGCACGGCCCGGGGGGCTGCGCACCCCGGCCGTCCCAACTCCCACCGCCACCAGCCCACTTCACCGGTCGCACACCGGTGCGCGACGCCCTGCTCCGGACCCTCGCCAGGCCTGCCGCGCTCGCCGTCGTCAGCGGCATGGCCGGCGTCGGCAAGAGCGCGCTCGCGCTGTATGCCGCACATGCACTGGCGGAACGTTTCTCCGATGGCCAGCTCTACGTCAATCTGCACGGCGCCACCCCTGGCATGACCCCCCTCACCGCCGGCCAGGCGCTCACCGCGCTCCTCCGCGACCTCGGCGTCGAACCCCGCAGCGTCCCCGAACATCCCGATGCCGCCGCCGCGTTGCTGCGCTCGCTGCTCGCCCCCACGCGCACGCTCCTGGTGCTGGACGACGCGGCCAGCGCCGCACAGGTACGGCCGCTGCTGCCGGCCGGCGCCGGGTGCGCGGTGATCGTCACGAGCCGTTCGCCGCTGACCGCGCTCGACGGCGGCCGGCGCTTCCCGCTCACGCCGCTGAGCGGAGCGGAGAGCGCGGCGCTGCTGCGCGCGGTGTCCGGACGGGACGGGCTCGACGCCGGGCACCCGCTCGTCGAACTCACCGGCCGGCTGCCGCTCGCCCTGCGCGTCGTCGCCGCCCGGCTCGCCGCCCGCCGGGCGCTCACGCCGGACGTACTCGCGGGTCAACTAGCGGCCACCGAAGGGCGGTTGCACCATCTGGAGTACGACGACCTGAGCGTACGGCGCTCCCTCGCCGTCGCCCATGACGCGCTCGCCGCCTCCGACCGCGAGGCCGACCGGGACGCCGCCCTCGCGCTGCGCCGCGTCGGCGCGCTCGACCTGCCTTCGTACGGCGCACCTTTGATCGCCCGCCTCACCGGCACCGGCGAACGTCGCGCCGAGGCCGCGCTGGACCGGCTGGTCGACGTGGCCCTCCTGGAGGAGACGGCGTACGCCCGCTACGCACCCCATGACCTGGTCCGCGACTTCGCCCGCGAACTCGCCGCGGCGGGTGGACGCGGCGAGGACGACGGCACGGGGCCCACCGGGGTGACTGCTGCGCCGTCGGCGCGTGGGCATCGCCGGGAGACCTGCGGCGACGAGCACACCGACATGACCGAGCCACCTACTGCACCCCCGGCGGACGCGCCCACCACCACGACCGACCACACCTACCCCACGGGCGCCACCCCTGGGCCCGCCCATCGCGCGGCCGACGGCTCTGGGCTCGCTCATGGTGGGTCCGCCGATTCCGGTGCCGTCGGCTCTGGGCTCGCTCATGGTGGGTCCGCCGCCTCCGGTGCCGTCGCCTCCGGGCCCGCCCGTCGCGCGGCCGTCGCCCTCGACGCCTCCCGCCCCGACCCCTCCCACCTTCGAGCCCACTCTCACCTTCGAGCCCACTCTCACCTTCAGGCCCCCGCTCACCCTCAGGCCCCCGCCCACCCCGACGCCCGCGACGATCTCATCGACACCGCTCTCCGCTGGTACGCCGCCAGCGCCGAGCGCACGCTCGCCGCCATCGTCGAACCCGGGCTCGACCAGGACGACCGGCGTCGTCCCACCGCCGCACAACCGCCCGAGCATGCCGCCTACGTGGCGACCGTCGCCGCCTTCGACGGGGCCGAGGCGGCGTTCACCTGGGCGGACGGCGAGTTGTGCAACGTCGTCGCGCTGGTCGAGACGTACGCCGAGGGGGCCTGTGAGCGCCGCGCCGCCTATCTGTCCACCCTCCTCCGGCTGCTCTCCCCCTGTCTGCACCGCAGCGGCCGCATCCCCGAGATGGAACTGCTCGGGCGGGCCGCGCTCCAGCTGGCGCGGCGGCTCGGGGACACGGCGGCGGAGGCGACCGCGCTGGTCGACCTCGCCGGAATGCACTTCCTCACCGGCCGGCACAGCGAGGCGCTCGCGCTCAACGACGAGGCGCTCGCCCTCTGGCGGCACCTCGAAGCCGCCTCCTGGATCCGGCGCTGCCTCAACAACCGCGGGCTGCTGCTCGAAGGCCTGGGACGGTACGCCGAGTCGGAGGACGCACTGCGGCAGAGCCTCGGGTACTCACGCCGGCTGAACGATCCGTACGGCGAGGCCGTGACGTACAGCCATCTCGGCAACCTGCACGAGCACACCGACCCTCGTGTCGCCGTCGAGCACCACCGTCGTTCGCTCGCCCTCGGCGTCGGGATCGGCGCCGTCATCGTGCAGCACTCCGCGCACTGCAACATCGGCTACGCCCATCTCACCCTCGGTGAACCGGCCGCCGCCGCCGAGCACTTCGAGGAGAGTCTGCGCATCCTCGGCGGTCACGGCGACTGGCACGGCGAGTCCCAGAGCCGGCTCGGTCTGGTCCGCGCGCTGCGGCAGCTGGGCCGTGCCGCGCGGGCCGAGGGCGAGTGCGCGGAGCTGCTGCGCCGTGCCGACGCCCGCTCCGACCGGTACACCGGGGGACTCGGCCGGCACCAGTACGGTCTGCTGCTGCGCGACCAGGGCCGCGAGGACGAGGCGCACCAGGCGTGGCGCACCGCTCTGACCGACCTCGACGGCACGGACGAACGGGCGGTCGTCACGGAACTCCGGTCCCTGATCCCGGGTTCGCCTCCCTGATCCCGGACTCCTCTCCCTGATCCAGGGCTCCTCTCCCTGATCCCGGCTTCCTCCTGATCACTTCGCGTCCGCATAGCACTCCACCACCGCCGTGGAGAACGGAAACCGCACCGGTGTCTGCCCGAACGTCAGCCGGGCCGCCAGCGCCCCCGCCTCGCGGATCGCCGCGACGACCGTCTCGGCCTCCTCCTGCGGACAGTGCACGATCACCTCGTCGTGCTGGAAGAAGACCAGCTCGGCGGCCAGGTCCGCGCAGGTGCGGCGCAGCGCGGCGAGCAGCAGCAGGGTCCAGTCGGCCGCGCTGCCCTGGACGACGAAGTTGCGGGCGAAGCGGCCCCGGGCGCGGGCGTTGGTGGAGGCGTAACCGGGCACCCACTGCTGGGAGTCGGGCTCCTCCTCCGCCGCGGTGACCGGGATGCCCGCCTCCTCACCGGCGTCCTCGCCCGCCCCTGCGGCCGGCGGGCAGGTCCGGCCGAGCCACGTCCGCACCAGCCGTCCCTCCTCACCCGCGCGGGCCGCGTCGTCGACGTACGCCACCGCCTTGGGGAAGCGGCGTCTGAGGGCGGCGAGGTTCTTCAGGCCGTCACCGGAGGTCTGGCCGTAGACCGCGCCGAGCACGGCGAGTTTGGCCTGGGCGCGGTCGCCGGAGAAGGCACGGTCGGAGACGGACTGGTACAGGTCGCTCTCGCGGCCGGCCACCTCCATCAGGCCGGGGTCGCGGGAGATCGCCGCCAGTACGCGCGGCTCCATCTGGTCGGCGTCGGCGACGACCAGCCGCCAGCCCGGGTCGGCGACCACGGCACGCCGGATCACCTTGGGGATCTGCAGGGCGCCCCCGCCGTTGGTCACCCAGCGGCCGGTGACCGTGCCGCCAGCCAGGAACTCCGGCCGGAACCGCCCGTCCCGCACCCAGCCCTGCAGCCAGGACCAGCCGTGCGCGACCCAGATGCGGTACAGCTTCTTGTACTCCACCAGCGGCTTGACCGCCGGATGGTCGAGGGACTCGATCTCCCAGCGCCGTGTGGAGCCGACCTTGATCCCGGCCTGCGCGAAGGCCTTGATCACATCGGCCGGCAGATCGGGCCGTACCCGGCGCCCGAACGCGGTGGACACCTCCTCCGCCAGCTCGGCCAGGCGGCGCGGCTCGCCACCGCCCGTGTACCGCTCGCCGAGCAGTTCGTGCAGCACCTCGCGGTGCACCTCCGCGCTCCACGGCACCCCCGCGCGGTTCATCTCGGCCGCCACCAGCATCCCCGCCGACTCGGCTGCCGTCAGCAGCCGCATCCGGTCGGGGTGCGCGGCCCGGTCGTGCCGACGCTGCTGCTCGGCGTAGACGGCGATCAGGTCGTCCAGGGGGAGGTGCCTGCCCTGGGGCTCGAACAGCGGGGACTGCGCGCCCGGTTCGGCGGCGCGCTGCGGGGGATCGGGCGGTACGGGGCCGCCGCGCAGCCGGGCGAGTGCGGCGGCTGCCGAGCGGGGTTCGCCGTACCGCCCCTCGTGGCCGAGGAGGAGGGTCTCGGCGTCCTCGATGTCGTAGCACCGCTCCACCCGCACGCCCGTGGCGAGCAGCCGCGGATACACCTCGGCGGTGGACTGCCACACCCACCGCGTGACGTGCGGTCGGCCGCGCACCGCCGCCGCCAGGTCCCCCTCCCGCCGCACCGGCCCGGCGGGCAGCCCGTCGGGACCGAGGGGGGCGACGTCCACGCCACCGTCCTCGGCCGGAGCGAGCGCCCATCGGTCGGCCATGCCTGCGAGTGTCGCAGCAGGGTCTGACAGTGAGGATGCAGGCGGCATCGCCCGGGGGTCTGACTCTGGGTCTGACTGGCGCTTCGGCTGTCTGTGTGTCGAATCGTCGCCCCCCGGGCCTCCGGAGCAGAGCCGCCCCCGCCCCCGGAGCAGCCGCCCCCCCGGCCTCCGGAGCAGCCGCCCCCTCGGCCTCCGGAGCAGAGCCGCCCAGCCCTCTGCGGAGCCCCAGAGCCCCCTCAGCTCCCCCCGGCAGCCTCCCCCGCGCCCCCCTCGCGCTCGCGCATCAACTGCTCAAGCGCCTCCGTGACGTACTGCTCCACCCCCGCCTTGGTGATGCCGAGGCCGGACAGCAGGCCCTCGCCGTTCTCGAACTCGAGGAGGGCAAGCAGGAGGTGCTCGGTGCCGACGTAGTTGTGGCCGAGGCGGAGGGCCTCGCGGAAGGTGAGTTCCAGGACCTTCTTGGAGTCCGAGGCGTAAGGGACGAGTTCCGGGCCCTCCTCCGCGGCCGGCGGGAGCGCCGCGGTCGCCGCCTCGCGGACCGCGTCCAGCGTGACGCCCTGTGCCGTGACGGCCAGCGCGGCGAGCGCCTCCGGCTCCGTGAGCAGGCCGAGGACGAGGTGCGCGGGCAGTCCCTCGGCGTGGTGCGCCGCCTTGGCCGCGTCGTGCGAGGCCACGACCACCTTCCGCGCGCGGGGGGTGTAGCGGCTGAAGCCCTGGCTCGGGTCCAGGTCCATGGACTCCTTCGGCACGAACCGCTTCTGCGCGGCCTGCCGGGTGACGCCCATGCTCTTGCCGATGTCCGTCCAGGAGGCGCCGGAGCGCCGGGCCTGGTCCACGAAGTGACCGATCAGGTGGTCGGCCACGTCGCCCAGGTGCTCGCCCGCGAGCACCGCGTCCTGGAGCTGATCCAGGGGTTCGTTGTGGACGTTCTTGATGGCCGCGATGAGGTCGTCGAGACGGATGGACGACGTGAAGTCGGGGTTCTTCGCCATGTGTCAACCGTAGGTTGACGGCCGAGCAGCGTCAACCCTGAGTTGACAACGATCCGCGTGACACGATCCCCACGTGGACACCAGCACCGTCGACCGGGCCTTCCAGGCCGCCCTCTACGCCCCCACCGAGGACCACGCCGCCCTCGACAGCGGCGCCTCCCTGCTCGCCGCCGATCCGGCGGCGGACGGGGAAGTCACCCGGCGGGGCGTGGAGTTCGTCGCCGGCGCCTGGCGCCGCGGCTGGCAGCCCGCCGACGTCGTACGGATCGTCCGCCGCGATCTGGACGACGTACACGAACGCCTCGTGGCCGCGCTGATCCTCGACCAGGCGCCGGACGACCGTCCACGCGGCCCCCGCTGGGCGGCCCAGCTCGCCCAGCTCGCCGAGGAGACTCCCGCCGCCCCCGCCCGCACCGACCGCTTCACGCACGCAACCGCCGTCCTGGAGCTGTACCGCCTCCTGCTGCGCCTCCCCACCCTCGAAGACCTCGACGAGCCGCAGACGCGGACGGGCACGCGGACGCGGTCGAGGACCGGCGCCGAGAAGCAGTCGTCCGAGTCCCGGATGCTGACCCGCATCCGCGCCCTGCTCGCGAAGGCCGAGGCCACCGAGTTCCCCGACGAGGCGGAGGCCCTCAGCGCCAAGGCGCAGGAGCTGATGGCGCGGCACAGCATCGACGCGGCGTTGCTCGCGGGCCAGACGGGGGGTGGGACCGGGCCGACGGCCTGGCGGATCGGCGTCGACCAGCCGTACGAGCAGGCCAAGGCGGTGCTGCTGGACGTGGTCGCCACCGCCAACCACTGCCGCGCGGTGTGGAACGAACCCCTCGGCTTCTCCACCGTCGTCGGCTTCGCACCGGATCTGGAGGTGGCCGAACTCCTCTACACCTCGCTCCTCGTCCAGGCCACGACCGCGATGACGAAGGCCGAGGCCGCTCAGCGCGCGGGCGGCCGCAGACGCACGAGGACCTTCCGGCAGTCCTTCCTCGCCGCGTACGCACACCGTATCGGCGTCCGTCTCGCCGCCGCCGTCGAGGAGACCGCCAGGCAGGCCGCCGAAGAGGCCGCGGGCGAGGCCGCCGGGCAGACCGGCGGCGAGGGCCACGCGGCCGGCGGGCTGCTCCCGGTCCTGGCCTCGCGCGAGGCCTCGGTCACCGAGCACGCGGAGAACATGTTCCCGGAGACGACCACGACCCGGCTGCGCGGAGTGACCGACGCGGCGGGGTGGACCGAGGGCTCACGCGCGGCGGACCGGGCGGAGGTCGGATCCCGCCGCCGACTCGACTGACCCTCAGTCGCCGGCCTGCTGGAACGCCCCCACCGAGGCGTCCGGCACACCCCCCGCGCCGAGCGCGACAGGGCCGTACGACCACGCGAAGCCCCGCGTCGCCGAATCGCCCGGCAGGCCGATCTTCACTCTCGTGGCGTCGAGGCTGCCGCCGGCGCTTGCCTCGCCCCGGACGTACGTGATCGTGAACGTCGCCGCCGTGCCCTCGGCGAGCGTCAGCTTCTGCGCCTGGGCCGCCTCGTCCTCCGTCACGGTCGCGGAGGTGGCGTCGGCCTGGAGGCCGACGGTGGGGAAGCCGTCCAGGGTGCACTCGGCGCCCTGGTTGGTGACGGTGACGGGGATGTTGCCGGTGTCCCCGGCGAGGGGCGCGGCGTTGGCGGGGCCGACCTCCACGCCGACCTCGTCGAGTACACAGGCGGAGGTGTCCTGGCCGCCGTCGTCACCGTCGCCACCGCCCCCACAGGCGGTCAGCAGCAGAGCGGCGGCGAGGGCGGCGGAGCCGACGGTGAGCGAAGTAGCGCGCATGAGTGGGTCCCCTGGGATTCGTGACGATGCCCCTGGATCATCACGTACGCGGGCGCCGCACGATCACCCGGCCCGTCTCACCGGCGTCACCTCACGAGCCGGTCCCTGTGGTGGGCAGCCCGGCGGTCGGCAGGTCCGACGGCAGCTCCCCGCCCTCGGCCCTGGTGTACGTCTCCTCGCCGAGACCGCCGTCCCACGTCACCTTCAGGCTCGTGGCGCTGACGGAGCCGACCGTGCCGGTGCCGCGCTCGTCCTTGCCCTTCGAGCAGGTGAGCCGGATCGTCCGGGTGCCCGACGCCCCAGCCACGCGCCCGCTGCACATGGTCCCGCCGGTGGCGAACAGCCCGGCGGTCTCGCCGGTGACGACCAGCGCCACCGCCTCACCCTCGCTGGTGGCGAGCCAGCTGCCCTCCAGCTCCCCGGCCGCCCCGGACGGCGAACCGCCACCGTCGCCGCCACCGGTACCCGCCGACGACGTACCCGGGCCGGGAGTAGAGCCGGCCGAGGCCCCGCCCGGATCCGGCTCCGAGCCGCCACCCCCACTGCAGGCGGTCAGCGCGACCGCCCCCACCACGGCCGCGGCCACGGCCGCGATCCGCACCCGCCCGCGCACCGCACCGCGCGCGTAGGCCACCGAAGTCGTCGCGGAAGTCACTGCATGCCCCCAGAGGTGAGCCGGTAGCCGATGGGCCGCACGAGCCGCGCGGCCCTACAGGCGGACTGTCGCACAGCGGTACAGCCGTACCACCGGATAACAGCACAGCCGCACAGTTCGACAACAGCACAACCCGACAACAGCACAGCCGGACAACATCACGGCACGACGACCACGCAGCCGGACAACCGGATGGCCACACAGTCCGCCTACCGCATGGCCGCACAGGCGCACCGCCCTACGACCGGACCGCCGTACCGTCCCACGAGCGCACAGCCGTACTTGCACAAAGCCATACAGCCCTATGGCCTGACAGTCCGGCTGCCCGACGATCACAGCACGCCGGCAGCCCGTATCCCCGTCTACCAGGACGACTTCCGCACCCCCGGCAGGTGCCCCGCGTGCGCCTGCTCCCGCAGACCCACCCGGGACAGCCCGAACGCCCGGAAGTACCCGCGCGGCCGTCCGTCCACCTGGTCCCGGTTGCGTACGCGCGTGGCGGCGGCGTCACGCGGCTGCCCGCGCAGCTCCCGCTGGGCGGCGAGGCGTTCGGCCTCCGTCGACGACGGCCGCCTGACGATCTCCTTCAGCTCGGCCCGCCGGGCGGCGTACCGCACGACGATCTCCCGCCGCTTCGCGTTCTTCGCGATCTTGCTCTTCTTGGCCATCAGACCTTCACCCCCCGCGCGCGGATGCGGGCCACCGCCGCCTCGACGCCGATCACGTCGACCGTCCTGATCCCCTTGGTGCTCGGCCGCAGCCGGACGTATCGGTTCTCTCCGGGCAGCCAGTAGCGCTTGGTCTGGATGTTGGGGTCGAAGCGGCGTGAGGTGCGGCGGTGGGAGTGGGAGATGCGGTTGCCGAAGCCCGGCCGGGCGCCGGTCAGCATGCAGTGGGCGGACATGGGTGACGTACCTCTCCGTGGGTGCTGTCGTAAATGGAATTCATTTTCAGTAAGATAGCAGCATGGCACGCAACGATCTCCGCCCCGTCATCAGACTTCGGTCCACAGCCGGCACCGGCTACACGTACGTCACCCGCAAGAGCCGCCGTAACGACCCGGACCGCGTGACCCTGCGCAAGTACGACCCGGTCGCGGGCCGGCACGTCGACTTCCGAGAGGAGCGCTGAGCCACCGCCATGCGCAAGGGAATCCACCCGGACTACGGGCTCGTCGTCTTCCGGGACCGGGCCGCGAACTACGCGTTCCTCACCCGGTCCACGCTCACCAGCGAGAAGACGGTCGACTGGGAGGACGGCAACGCCCACCCGGTCGTCGACGTCGAGATCTCCCACGTCAGCCACCCCTTCTACACCGGCACGGCCCGCGTCCTGGACACGGCCGGACGCGTCGAGCGCTTCGAACGCCGGTACGGGAAGCAGGGCTAGTCGATGCCCGAACTCTCCGTCGTGGTCGTCGGCGGACTGCACGCCGACGCCCGCAAGGCCACTGTCGGGCACCTGCTCGCCGAGGTGCCCGGCGGCGTCGTACTCCACCACGACCTGTCCACCGCCGCGGGCGGCACGGTCGTGCGGACCGTCCGGGACGCCGGTGGTGTCCGGGACACCGGCGAGACGCCCCTCGTCAACGACTGCGCGTGCTGTGCGCTGCGCGCGGACCTGGTCCCCGAGCTGCGGCGGCTCGCGGACGCCGGTGACACGCCGCTCGCGGTCGTCGAGCTCTGGGACTCCGTCGAGCCGAAGGCCATGACGGAGGTGATCGCGTCCGGCGGGCTCACGGTCACCGGCGTGATCACCGCCGTCGACCCCGCGCTGCTGCTGGCGTACCTCGGCAACGGCGACGACCTCGCCGAGGGCGGCCTCGCCGCGGCCGTCACCGACCGGCGGACCGTCGCGGACACCTTCGCGCGGCAGCTGGAGTACGCCCCCGTCCTCGCCGTCCTGGACTCCTCGGAGGCCGACGACGAGGACCGCGAACTGCTCGCCCAGCTGCACCCGACGGCTCGTCAGGTCCCGGTCGGCCACGGTGGTCCGGCGGGTGACCCGTGCGCCCGGACTGCCCGGGGGATCCGGGGCGCCGGGGGCGTGCCCGGCGTGCACTCGCCCCTCGCCCATGCCGCCCTGGCCGGCTTCGACGCGGAGGCCGCCGCCGCGGCCCAGCACCCCGCCTGCGCGCTGCTGCCCACCGAGGCCGACGCACACGGGGTCGCGACCCTCGTCTGGCACCGGCGCCGGCCCTTCCACCCCGAGCGGCTGTACCAGGCGCTGGAGGACCTGACCTGCGCCGCGGCACGCAGCCGGGGCCGGTTCTGGCTCGCCGACAGGCCGGACACGCTGCTGCACTGGGACGCCGCGGGGGGCGCCCTGTGCGTGGAGAGCGCGGGCCCGTGGCTCGCCTCGCTGCCCGACGCGGCGTGGGACCTGGTGCCGCCGGTCCGGCGCGCCGCCGCCGCGCTGGACTGGCGCCCGGAACACGGCGACTGCTGCCAGCACCTGGTCTTCACGTCCCCCGGCCTGGACCGCGAGGGGCTCGCGCACCTGCTGGAGTCCTGCCTGCTCACCGATGCCGAGTACGCCGCCGGGCGCGCCGCCTGGAAGCGGTTGCCGCCCGCCTTCGACGCCTTCCTGGAGGTCTGACCCCCGCCATGCCCCGCCCCAAGACCGACCGCAGGCCCGCCAAGAACCGCCCCAACCCCCTGGACCAGGCGCGGATCACCTGCATCGACTACAAGGACACCGACCTGCTGCGGGAGTTCCTCTCCGAGCGCGGCAAGATCCGCAGCCGCCGCGTCACCCGCGTCTCGGCCCGGCAGCAGCGGCAGCTGGCCCGCGCGATCAAGAACGCACGGGAGATGGCCCTGTTGCCGTACTCCAGCCGCTGAAGCCGAGACGGCCCGGCCACGGCAGACAGGTAGGAGACTCCCTACGCTTGACTCGTAGGGAGTCTCCTACCTATCGTCTGGTTCATGAGCACTCCCACGAACATCACCCACGCCTCCTTCGTCACCCTCCCCGTCACCGACCAGGACCGGGCCCTGCGCTTCTACACCGAGGTCCTCGGCTTCGAGGTCACCGCCGACCTCCGGATGCCGCCCGGCCGCTGGCTCCAGGTCGCCCCGCGCGGTGCGCAGACCGCCTTCACGCTCTCCGGCCCCGGCATGGGCGGTTTCGAGCCCGGCTCCAGCCGGGGGATCATGTTGCTCACGACCGATGTCGACGCCGACTGCGCCCGGCTCGCGGAGGCACGCGTCCAGGTGCAGGGTCCGGACGACCACCCCTGGGGGCGCATGGCCGCCTTCCGTGACCCCGACGGCAACGGTCTGATGCTGCTGACGGAGAAGGAAGGCTTCTGACGACACCATGACCAGCAACGGGGCCGGGACGAGTGCCACCGCCACCGCCGATACCGCCGACCGCGTGTTCGCCGCCCTGGCCAACGCCACACGTCGCGAGGTGCTGAGGCTGCTGCGCGACGGCGGGCCGCAGCCCGTCCAGGCCCTGGCCGACCACTTCGACATGCGCCGACCCAGCCTCTCGGAGCATCTGAAGGTGCTCCGGGACGCCGGGCTGGTCTCCGAGCAGCGTTCCGGCCGGCAGCGCATCTACCGCCTGGAGGCGGCCCCGCTCGCCGACGTACAGGACTGGCTCCATCCGTACGAGCGGTTCTGGCGCGAGCGGCTGACGGGCCTCGGTGATCTGCTCGACCGCATGCCCGACGATGAACCGACATGAGCACCCCGCCCCACCCCGTAGGCGATGACGACGACCTCACCGTCATCCGCGTCGACCAGTTCTTCCCGCATCCGCCGGCCAAGGTCTGGCGGGCGCTGACCGACCCCGAGCTGCTGGCACAGTGGCAGATGCCGGGCTCCGAGAACTTCCATCTGGAGGTCGGCCACCGCTACCGGATGACCTCCGTCCCCCGCCCCAACACCGACTTCTCCGGTGTCGTGGAGGTGTCCGTGCTCGGTTACGACGTCGAGCGGATGCTGCGCGTCCGGTGGGCGGACGCCGATCGCGCCGACGGGGCGGACTGGACCATCACGTGGATGCTGGAACAGGAAGGGCGCGGAACGCGTCTGTTCCTAGTGCACGAAGGATTCGATCCGGACGATCCGGCGCAGTCGATGGCGCGGAAGATCATGGACGGGGGCTGGCGGTCGCATGTCATGCGATCCCTGGGGCAGACGCTGGAACGACTTCGGTGAAGCGGGCGTCAAAGCTGTAACCGCAGGGCCACCCCCCGTGCACGTGCATCTGCCCATGCATCTGCACATGAACAAGGTTATGATCCGCCTCAGTTGACCACTGCATCCATGGCCATACCAGCCAGTGCACCACCGGGGAGCGACCTGTGGATCACGACGTGAACGACGGTGACGTGTACGAGGGTGACGTGCACCACGGCGCCGGCGCGTTCGGCGTGTACAACGGCATGGCCGCCACGAAGCTGCGCGGGGCGGCCTGGCAGAAGAGCCGGCACAGCAATTCGCAGGGCTCCTGCGTGGAGTTCGCGCGGTTGCCGGGCGGAAGGGTGGCGGTGCGCAACTCGAACTTCCCGGACGGGCCGGCGCTCGTCTACACGCGCGCGGAGATCGAGGCGATGCTCGCCGGTGTGAAGGACGGCGAGTTCGACCACCTGATCGCGGGCTGATCCCGCAGGGTGCGACACCGGGTGAGTGCCCACTGACGCGTAGTGACGCGCGTAGAACCTCGGCACCAGGAGGTGCCGAGGTTGCTCAGCCGTCGGGCTGGAGCCGGAACATCGCCCAGACGACCTTGCCGCTCAGCGTGCCGGCCAGCGGGTGCCAGCCCCAGCTGTCGCAGAAGGAGTCGACGAGGAACAGTCCCCGACCGGACTCCGCCGAGAAGTCGTCCGCCTCACGCGCGACCGGACTGTCGTTGCTGGGATCGCGTACCGCGCACACCAGCCGCTCGGTCCAGCGCATCAGGTGCAGCCGCACCTGGGGCGGGGTGTGGTCGCCGTCCCTGGCCGGCGGGCGCGGGGCGACGGACGGCAGGCCGTGCCGCAGGGCGTTGGTGACCAGTTCGGAGACCACCAGGCAGACGTCGTCGAAGCGGTGGCCGACATCCCACTGGTCGAGCGTTCTGCGGGTGAACTGCCGTGCCTCGCGCACCGCTTCGTAACGGGCGGGCAGGGCGCAGGATGCGGCGTTGGAGACGGCCGTGGGGTCCAGCGGCGGAAGGCCCTGCCGTAAAGGCTCGAGCATGGTCGATCCATTCGTCCCCATGCGAGGCACTCCCCCGGGAATTCGCGGTCGTGGCGATGCAGCGGTGGCGCGGGACCATGGTTTCGGATGCGTACAGCAGATGCAAGGGCAGATGCACGTGCACGCGACCGAATTGGACCCACCCGTACCACTTGTTGGCCATTTTTTCCGCCATCTTCACGTCGCCTGCTTGCCTTCTCCTTTCCCTGGGCTTCCTCAAGGGATCCGGAATCTTTGGCTTCTTTCCATCTGTGTAATCGGACGAGTACAGCTCGGAGTGTTTTAGTGGCAGACTGCGGGCCCGGAAGACGGTTGGGGAGGCTGGAACGTGAGCGCGGGAGAGCCCGGATCGGTGGTGCGGCGGATGCTGCTCGGCTCGCAACTCAGGAGACTGCGAGAGGCGCGGGGCATCACGCGCGAGGCGGCGGGGTATCACATCCGCGCCTCCGAGTCGAAGATCAGCCGGATGGAGCTGGGCCGGGTGAGCTTCAAGACGAGGGACGTCGAGGACCTGCTGACGCTGTACGGAATCGTGGACGAGACGGAGCGGACGTCGCTGGTGTCCCTCGCCCGGGAAGCCAATGTCGCGGGCTGGTGGCACAGTTACTCCGACGTCCTGCCGAACTGGTTCCCCACCTATGTGGGCCTGGAGGGCGCTGCGTCCCTGATCCGCGCGTACGAGGTGCAGTTCGTGCACGGCCTGCTCCAGACCGAGGCGTACGCGCGCGCCGTCGTCCGGCGCGGCATGAAGGGTGCCGGCGAGGCCGACGTCGAGAAGCGGGTGGCGCTGCGCCTGGAGCGGCAGAAGCACCTCGTCTCCGAGAACGCCCCCGACTTCCACATCGTGCTCGACGAGGCCGCCCTGCGCCGGCCCTACGGCGACCGCGAGGTGATGCGCGGCCAGCTCCAGCACCTGATCGAGTTCTCCGAGCGGCCCAACGTGCGGCTCCAGATCATGCCGTTCAGCTTCGGCGGGCACTCCGGCGAGTCCGGCGCCTTCACCATCCTCGGCTTCCCGGAGTCCGACCTGTCGGACGTGGTGTACCTGGAGCAGCTCACCAGCGCGCTCTACCTGGACAAGGCGGAGGACGTCGCCCAGTACGAGAAGGCGCTGAAGGAACTCCAGCGGGACAGCCCGGGGCCGGACGAGAGCCGGGACCTGCTGCGGGGGCTGCTCCAGCTCTCCTGAAGGGTGTCCCCGGGTCGTTCGCCGGGAGTCACTCCAACTCTGTTGCGACACAAGTACGATGACGTGTGATCAGGCACTGCTTCACCGGCAGGGATTGAGGAGTCGCATGTCGTCCTACTTCACCGACCTGGCTCAGCAGTACATCGACGGCGAGTGGCGTCCGGGCACGGGTTCCTGGGACATCATCGACTTCAACCCGTACGACGGCGAGAAGCTGGCCGCGATCACCATAGCCACGGTCGGCGAGATAGATCAGGCCTATCGTGCCGCCGCCCGTGCCCAGCGGGAGTGGGCCGAGGCCGGGTCCCACGCCCGCCGTGCCGTGCTGGAGAAGGTGCTGCGGCTGGTCGAGGAGCGCGAGCTGGAGCTCACCGAGGCGATCGTCGCCGAGCTGGGCGGCACGCGCGTGAAGGCCGGCTTCGAACTGCACCTCGCCAAGGAGTTCCTGCGTGAGGCCGTGACCCTCACGACGCGCACCGAGCACCGCCTGATCCCCTCCCCGGACCCCGGCAAGGAGAACCGCCTGTACCGCGTCCCGGTCGGCGTCGTCGGGGTGATCAGCCCCTTCAACTTCCCCTTCCTGTTGTCCCTCAAGTCGGTCGCCCCGGCCCTCGCCCTGGGCAACGCCGTCGTCCTCAAGCCCCACCAGGACACCCCCGTCGTGGGCGGCACCGCCATCGCCGGGCTCTTCGCGGACGCGGGACTGCCCGCCGGTGTGCTCAACGTCGTCGTCACCGACATCGCGGAGATCAACGACGCCTTCCTGGAGCACCCGGTCCCCAAGGTCATCTCCTTCACCGGCTCCGACAAGGTCGGCCGGCACGTCGCCACCGTCTGCGCCCGGCACTTCAAGCGCGCGATCCTCGAACTCGGCGGCAACAGCGCGCTGGTGGTCCTCGACGACGCCGACCTCGACTACGCCGTCGACGCGGCCGTCTTCAGCCGGTACGTGCATCAGGGCCAGGTCTGCATGGCCGCCAACCGCATCCTGGTGGACCGCTCGGTCGCGGGCGCGTTCACCGAGAAGTTCGTCGCCAAGGTGCGCGGCCTCAAGGCCGGTGACCCGAGCGACCCGGAGACGGTCATCGGCCCGCTGATCAACTCCTCGCAGTCGGAGGCGATCACGTCCGTCGTCGACCAGGCGATCGCCGAGGGTGCCACCGCGCTGCTGCGCGGCTCCACGCGGGGCAACCTGGTCGAGCCCTCGGTCCTGACGGACGTACCGGCGGACTCGGGGCTGCTGCGGCAGGAGATCTTCGGCCCGGTCGCTCTCCTCGTCCCCTTCGACGGCGAGGAGGAGGCCGTGCGCCTCGTCAACGACACTCCGTTCGGTCTGAGCGGTGCCGTGCACACCGCCGACGTCGAGCGCGGCGTCCGCTTCGCCCAGCGCATCGACACCGGCATGTTTCACGTCAACGACGGCACCGTGCACGACGAGCCGCTCGTGCCGTTCGGCGGCGAGAAGGACTCGGGTCTCGGCCGACTGAACGGCGAGACCACCCTGGACGCCTTCACGACGCTGAAGTGGATCTCCGTGCAGCACGGCCGGAGCCGGTTCCCGTTCTGAGGGCCGCGAGCGGGCGTCCGGGGTCGAGGGTCGACCTCGGACGGTCCGGGGCGTCGGCCTAATCTGGATCGCATGTCAGCGATCCGTCTCCTGGTGCTGGGCGCCGTCCGCCAGCACGGGCGGGCCCACGGGTACCAGGTGCGCAACGACCTGGAGTACTGGGGCGCCCACGAGTGGTCCAACGCCAAGCCCGGCTCGATCTACCACGCGCTGAAGCAGATGGCCAAGCAGGGCCTGCTGCACGCGCACGAGATCGCCCCCTCCACCGCGGGGGGCCCGCCGCGCACCGAGTACGAGATCACGCCGGCGGGAGACGAGGAGTACTTCACACTCCTGCGCGACGCGCTGACCTCCTACGACCAGAAGGTCGACGTCAAGTCCGCGGCCATCGGCTTCATGGTCGACCTGCCGAGGGCCGAGGCGGTCGCGCTGCTCAAGGAGCGCATCCGCCGCATCGAGGAGTGGCGCGCCGCCGTCACCGACCACTACGTCCCCGAGGACGGCCCCGGACAGCTGGGCCACATCGGCGAGATCATGAACCTCTGGATCCACACGGCCGACGCCGAGGCCGAGTGGGCCAGGGGCGTGATCGGCCGTATCGAGGGCGGCGCCTACACCTTCGCCCACGAGGGCGAGCCGTTCGTCGGCGTGCTCGCCGAGGGCGAGGAGAACCCGTACGCGACGCGGGAGCGGCACCCGGAGGATCTCCGCTGACCGTCACCGATCTCGTCTAATCAAGTTTGACCGACCTGCCGCGCGGGCCTTACGGTGGGCTTCGCTAGTCAAGCTTGACTAGTGATCCAGGTCAGCAAGGGAGTGGCCCAGTGGCCGACACGGCGATCACCGTCGTAGGAGCACGCAAGAAGTACGGCAACGGAAAAGACGTCAAGCACGCACTGGACGGGCTCGACCTCTCGGTCGCGCGCGGCGCGGTGCACGGAGTGCTCGGGCCGAACGGCGCCGGCAAGACCACCCTGGTCCGCATCCTGTCCACGCTGCTGCGCCCCGACGCGGGCCGCGTCGAGGTGGCCGGGCACGACGTGATGCGGGCGGCGTACGAGGTGCGGGTCAGGATCGGGCTGCTCGGTCAGCACGCGGCAGTGGACGAGGAACTGAGCGGCTTCCAGAACCTGGAGATGTTCGGGCGCCTCTACCACCTGGGCGCCCGGCAGGCGCGCGTGCGGGCCGGAGAGCTCCTGGAGCGCTTCGGCCTCGCGGACACCGGCCGCAAGGCCGTCAAGCAGTACAGCGGCGGCATGCGGCGCCGCCTGGACCTCGCCGCGTCCCTGATCACCGACCCGGAGGTGCTGTTCCTGGACGAACCCACCACGGGCCTCGACCCACGCGGCCGCGCCGAGGTGTGGGCGTCGGTCCGCACCCTGGCCGGCGGCGGTACGACGGTGCTGCTCACCACGCAGTACCTGGAGGAGGCCGATCAGCTCGCCGACCGCATCTCCGTCGTCGACCTCGGCCGGGTCGTCGCCGAGGGCACCTCGGACGAGCTGAAGGCACTCACCGGCGGCGACCGGATCGACGTCGTCCTGCGCGACGCGGGCCAGCTGGGCACCGCCGTCGCGTTGCTGCCCGTACCGAAGGACGACATCACCGTCGACGCCGACCGGCGGCTGCTCAGCGCACCGGTCACCGACCGGATGGCGACGCTGGCCGCAGTCGTACGGGCGCTGCAGGAGGCCGGTGTCGAGGCCGAGGACGTGGCACTGCGCCGCCCCACCCTGGACGAGGCGTTCCTGCACCTGACCGCCGACCGTGCGAAGGAGGCCGTATGACCACGCACGCGCTGACCGACTCCTGGACCATGACCCGCCGTGAGCTCTCCCACTGGGCCCGGCAACCGGTCCAGGTGGCCGTGGGCGTCGCCTTCCCGGTGATGCTGCTGGTGATGTTCGGCTACCTGATCGGCGGCGGCCGGGCCGTCACCGGCGAGTACATCGACTACCTGTTGCCCGGGATGCTCGCGCTCACCATGGCCTTCGGCCTGGAGGGCACGATGATCGCCGTCACCGAGGACCTCAACAAGGGGGTGATCGACCGCTTCCGGTCGATGCCCATGACCAACGGCGCGGTCCTGGTGGGCCGTTCCGTCGCCGACATGCTCCAGTCGGCGCTCGCCCTGGCCGTCCTCCTCGGCGTCGGCCTCGCCCTGGGCTGGCGCGCGCACGGCGGGCCGGTGGCCTTCCTGGGCGGCGTGGGGCTGCTGCTGCTGTTCCGGTTCGCCATGCTGTGGGTCGGCATCCACCTGGCGATGGTCGCCGGGAAGCCGGAGCTGGTGCAGGCCGTGCAGATCCTGGTCTGGCCGGTGGGCTTCCTGTCGAACGCGATCGCCACACCGGAGGCCATGCCGGGCTGGCTCGGCACGGTCGTCCAGTGGAACCCGATGTCCCAGACCGCGACAGCCGTGCGCGACCTGTTCGGCAACCCCGGCGGTGAGCCCGGGCACCTGTGGGCCGCGGTCGTCTGGCCGCTGGCGCTGCTCGCGGTCTTCTTCCCGCTGGCCGTACGGCGCTTCGCCCGCCTCAGCCGATGAGGCCGCCGATTCCGGCTTGCACCTAACGTGGCGTGAGGGCTCAGCGTGGAGGCGTACCGAGAGAAGGAGCGGAAGTGAGCTACTCCGTGGGACAGGTCGCCGGGTACGCCGGGGTCACGGTGCGCACTCTGCACCACTACGACGGCATCGGCCTGCTCGCCCCGAGCGAGCGCAGCCACGCGGGTCACCGGCGTTACAACGACGCCGACCTCGACCGGCTGCAGCAGATCCTGTTCTACCGGGAGCTCGGCTTCCCACTCGACGAGGTCGCCGCCCTGCTCGACGACCCGGCCGCGGACCCGCGCGCGCACCTGCGCCGCCAGCACGAACTGCTGACCGCCCGGATCGAGAAGCTGCAGAAGATGGCGGTGGCCGTGGAGCAGGCCATGGAGGCACGCAAGATGGGCATCAACCTCACGCCAGAGGAGAAGTTCGAGGTGTTCGGGGACCGCGACCCCGACCAGTACGAGGACGAGGTGCGCGAGCGCTGGGGCAGCACGGACGCCTACCGCCAGTCGCGCGAGCGCACCGCCTCCTACACCAAGGAGGACTGGAAGCGCGTCACCGAGGAGTTCGACGGGATCCACCGGAACATGGCCGACGTGATGGCCACCGGCGCCCCGGCGGACTCCGAGGCGGCCATGGACACCGCCGAGGAGCACCGCCTGTTCATCACGCGGTCGTACTACGACTGCTCCCACGAGATGCACAGCTGCCTCGGCGAGATGTACGTCTCCGACCCGCGGTTCACGGCGATGTACGACGGGATCCGTCCCGGCCTCGCGGTCTACATGCGCGACGCGATCAAGGCCAACGAGGCCCGGCAGACGCCCTAGGACCCGGGCCCGGGAGCCCCGCTCCCGGGCCCACGGTCGCGCACAGTGCATCCTGGGGACCCCGGTGGAACCTGGGGTGGACACTTTCCGTTGATAGCTTTGTCCGGCCGTATTGGACGCCGTACTTCCCGACCCCTCAGGAGCCCGGAACCGTGACGACGCTTGCCCTCGGACCGAGCTGGCTGGATCCGAACTATCTGCTGGACAGCTTCGGGATCTGGGGCCTGCTCCTCATCGTGTTCGCCGAATCGGGCCTGCTCATCGGCTTCTTCCTGCCGGGCGACTCGCTGCTGTTCACGGCCGGTCTGCTGATCACGTCCAAGCAGCTGGACTTCCCGCTGTGGGCGGCCATCGCACTGATCTGCGTCGCCGCGATCCTCGGCGACCAGGCGGGCTACATGTTCGGCAAGAAGGTGGGACCGTCGCTCTTCACCCGCCCCGACTCCCGCCTCTTCAAGCAGGAGAACGTCACCAAGGCCCACGAGTTCTTCGAGAAGTACGGCCCGAAGTCCCTGGTCCTGGCCCGCTTCGTGCCCATTGTGCGCACCTTCACGCCGATCATCGCGGGCGTCAGCGGTATGCGGTACCGCTCGTTCCTGATCTTCAACGTCCTCGGCGGCGTCCTGTGGGGCGCGGGCGTGACCATGCTCGGCGCCTGGCTGGGCAACGTCGGCTTCGTCAAGGAGAACATCGAGGCGATCCTGATTCTGATCGTCCTCGTCTCGGTCCTGCCGATCATCTTCGAGTTCTGGCGCGCCCGTTCGAAGAACAAGAAGAACCCGCCCGAGCAGCCCGAGGACGGGCAGTCCCGGTTCCAGCAGCAGCCTCCGCTCCAGCAGCAGCCCGTGATGGACGACGCCACGACCCAGCTCCGCCGCATCGAGCCGGACCACCGGAACGACCAGGGCTACGGCCGGCAGGACCACGGCGACCAGGGCTACCCGCAGCAGCAGGGGGGTTACGGCAACCAGGGCCACCAGCAGCAGGGGTACGGCCAGCAGGGTTACGGCCAGCAGGGTTACGGCCAGCAGGGGTACGAAAACCAGGGCTACCCGCAGCAGTACCCGCAACCACAGCAGCAGCAGCAGCCGTACGCCCAGCCGTACCCCCAGCAGCAGTACCCGCAGCAGCAGGAACCGTACGACCCCTACCGGCAGAACTGACACGCCCTCGGGGCGCGGCGAACTGCGCGGCCCCCACAACCCGCAGCCGCCCCGCCAACCGGCCGCCCCGAGCCCGTAGGCGCCCCGCCCGAACGCCATGGGCGCGGGCGCCCGGCCCCGAGAACGCCGCGGGCAGCCTCAGAACCCTCGCGTCCGCTTGGCGGCCCGCCGCCCCCCGGTGGCAGCACCCGGCAGCCGGAGGAACAGCCGCGAGATCTCCGACCCCAGGTTGACCCCGATCGCGATGGCCATCGCCAGCGCCGCCGCCTTGGTCAGCGACCCCAGCCCGGAATCCACGTCGTTCCCCGCGATCGACAACAGCCCGAAGTACGTCGCGGAACCCGGCAGCAGCGGCCCGATCGCAGCCGTCGTGTACGGCAGCGCGGACGCGTACCGGTAGCGCGACAGCAACTGCCCGAACAACCCCACCAGCCCCGCGGCCGCCGCTGTGGAGGCGACCGGCGAGATGTTCCCGGCGTAGTGCATGGCGCCGTACACGATCCACGCGACGCCGCCGTTCAGGGTCACCGCGACCACGGTGGACCGTTCCTGCTGCAACAGCACGGCGAAGGTCAGCGACAGCAGCATCGACGCGGCGATCTGGAGCAGGGGCCGCTCGGCGATGTACAGCGCCGCGTCCGGGTTCAGCTGGGCGCCCAGCTGGACGCCGAAGTACAGCACCACGAGCACCCCGACGACGATGCCCACGAAGAAGTACATGACCTCGAGCAACCGCGCCGCGGCGGTGATGTAGAAGCCGGTCAGCCCGTCCTGCACGCCCGCCACCAGCGCCCGCCCGGGCAGCAACGCGAACAGCCCACCGGTGATGACCGCCGACGCCTTCACGTCGACGTGCAGCAGCGTGAGCGCGACCCCCATCGCGGCCGGCGGCATCGCGGCCACCGTGAACTGGTAGAACTCCGGCAGTCCGCGCCCCGCGCACAGCCAGGCCAGCCGGTCGCCGAGCATCGCGCCGAGCGCGGCCGCGACGAACACGATCAGGTCACCACCGACGAGCACCGAGGCGGCACCGGCGAGCAGCCCGCTCGCGGACGTCAGCACCCACGTCGGGTAGGGGTGGCGGTTGCGGCGGATCTCCGCGAGACGCCGGTAGGCCTCCTCCAGGGAGATGTGCGTCTCGGGGTCACTGAGGTCGTCGACGAGCTGGTAGACGGCCGCCAGACGCGTGTAGTCGGTGCCCCGGCGGCGCACCGTCCGGGAGGCCGAGACGGGATCGTCGACGAGGGACGGCTGGTACGAGATCGACAACAGGGTGAACGTGACGGTCGGCTCACAGCGGTCCAGGCCGTAGGAGCGGCAGACCGCGAACATCGCGGCCTCCACGTCCTCGGCGCCCTCGCCACCGGCCAGCAACAGCTCACCGATACGCAGGGTCAGGTCGAGGACGCGCGGGACGGCCGGTCCCTCCTCCTCGGGCTTCTGCACCAGCTCCGGGGCGGGCCGCTCGGCCACCGGCATGCGCAGCATCGTGCGCATCCGGTCCTGCCAGGGCAGGTCCTTGGTGAGCCGGACCACGGGGATCCCGCTCGCCGGCGTGAACGCGGCCGGCGCGCTGCGCGAGCTGTACGTCCGCGGCGGGCTGAACGCCGACCCCTCGGGCTCGGCGGCGGGCGGCGACGGGACGTCGAGCCCGTCCGGCAGCGCGAACTCGGACGTCGTCTCCGGCTCGGCGGGCGCCCTGGCCAGATCCAGCCCGTCGGGGATCGCGAACTCGGATGTGACCTCGGGGTCGAACGTGCCCCTGGCCTCGTCCGACTGCGGCTTGCGGTCCTCCGCCTCCGTCACCTGGCAGCGCTCCCTGTACGACACACCCAACAGCCCTCAGTATGCGCACAGACACGCGGACGGGGGGGCCCCCGGAGCCCGGGGCCCCGGAACCCCCAACACCGCGGGGAACGGTACACCCCCGGACCGCGGCCCCCGGTTTGGGCGGCCCAAACACACCCCCGCCCCGGGGCCGCCCCCCCCCCAGGGGGCGGCCCGTGGCTTAAAAAAAAAAGTCGCGGCCGACGA
>NZ_JBHWJQ010000019.1:78757-136628 GCF_042731435.1 Streptomyces sp. NPDC059861
CCGTCACCGGCCTGCGAACCCTGTACGACACACCCAACAGCCCTCTTTATGCCCACAGACACGCGTACGGGCCGCACGCGTACGCGTGCGCCCCGTCTACCCGGAACGCGCGGACTCAGTGACCGCCCTGCTCCTCGGCACGCTTGTAGGACCGCTCGATCTCCGCCTCGGCCTCGGTCCGGCCCACCCAGTTGGCGCCCTCGACGGACTTGCCGGGCTCCAGGTCCTTGTACACCTCGAAGAAGTGCTGGATCTCCAGGCGGTCGAACTCGGACACGTGGTGGATGTCGCGCAGGTGCTCCACGCGCGGGTCGTGGGCAGGCACGCAGAGCAGCTTGTCGTCACCGCCGGCCTCGTCGGTCATCCGGAACATGCCGATCGCACGGCACTGGATGAGGCAGCCGGGGAACGTCGGCTCGTCCAGGATGACCAGCGCGTCCAGCGGGTCCCCGTCCTCGCCGAGCGTGTTCTCGACGAAGCCGTAGTCAGCCGGGTAGCTGGTCGACGTGAACAGGCGGCGGTCCAGGCGGATCCGACCGGTCTCGTGGTCCACCTCGTACTTGTTCCGCGAACCCTTCGGAATCTCGATCGTGACGTCGAACTCCACCGGTGGCTCCTCCATGATCAGCACATAGTTCTGGTGGTTAAGTGTCCCTCACGCAGCTATGTGATCGCGAAAGGGGCTGGTGGTCGTGCCCGAGTTGAGGCCTTGGCGGGCCGCGAGACCGCATGTGGCGCGGATCGCGAACGCCGTCCGTCCCCGTCTCGCCCGGGCCCGCGCGGCCACCGCACCCCGGGGCACCCGGTGGGCTTCGGCCGCGAAACCGCAGGTCGGGAGGGTGATGGGGGCGAGCCCGTGGCCGTACACCGCGGTCGCCGCCACCGCGGGCCTCGCGCTGGCCGCCGGTGTGGTGACGGCCGCGGGGCCCTGGGACTCCTCAGGCCAGCGTACGGCGGAGCGGGACCGGGCCGCCGCCCACCGGGACGCGGGTGGCACAGATCACCGCGGTGGCTCCGGCATGGCGGGCGCGCCGAAGCCCGCCCCCAGCGCGGCCTCGGTCCTGACCGGCCTCGGCAGCGCCACGAACGTCGTCAGATCCTCGCCGAACGGCCGGGCCCTCGCCGGCGTCCTCGACCCCCTGCTGGCCGACCCCGCGCTCGGCGACCGCCGTACCGCCGTGGTGGTCGACCTGGCCACCGGCAAGCGGCTCTACGGCAGCGGCCCCGACGAGGCGCTCACGCCCGCCTCCACCACGAAGATCGCCACCGCGGTCGCCGCGCTGTCCGCCCTGGGCCCCGACCACCGCCTGACCACCCGCGCCGTCTACGAGCCCGACACCAAGGAACTCGTCCTCGTCGGTGGCGGCGACCCCACCCTCTCGGCCCGCAGGGACAGTGCCGGCCAGGCGAGCCTGCGCACCCTGGCCGCCGGGACCGCGGCCGCCCTGAAGGAACGCAAGGTGCGCCAGGTGACGCTGTCGTACGACACGACCCTGTACGCCGGGCCCGAACTTCACCCCATCGGGGTCAACGACAACCTCGCCGCCGTCACGGCACTGATGGCCGACGAGGCCCGCGTCGACGCCTCGACCAGCGGGCCGCCGGTGAAGCGGATCCCCGGCCCGGCGGCGGACGCCACCCGGAAGTTCGCGCAGTTCCTGAACGAGCACGGCATCCGGACGACGTCGCCGGGCCCCTCCAAGGCCACCAAGCGGGCCCAGCCCCTCGCCAAGGTCCAGTCACCGCCGCTGTCCGCCCTGGTCGAGCGGATGATGACCGAAAGCGACAACGACATCGCAGAGGCCCTCGCCCGCCACACCGCCGTCGCGACCGGCCTGCGCGCCGACTTCGCCGGGGCCGGACGCGCGATCCAGGCCCAGCTGAAGAAGCTGGGCCTGCCGTTGAAGGGCGCCCGCTTCAAGGACGGCAGCGGCCTCGACCGCGACGGAAGGCTCACCGCGAACCTGCTGTCCCGCCTGCTGCTGAAGGCCGCCGACCCATCCCGCCCCGAACTGCGCCCCGCCCTCACAGGCCTCCCGGTGGCCGGCTTCACGGGCACCCTGACCAGCCGGTACGCCGACGGCGCGGCCGGCATCGTGCGCGCCAAGACCGGCAGCCTCAACGGCGTGAACACCCTCGCCGGGACGGCCGTCACCCGGGACGGCCATGTCCTCGGCTTCGCCTTCCTGACGTCGGGTGGCTACGAGGTCACGGCGGCCCGAACGGCCCTGGACCGGGCCGCGACGGCCCTGACGACGATCCGCTGAGCCGGTGCCCGCGGCCGGGGCACCGGCCGCCACGCCCTGCCCGAAGTGGTGCCGCTCACGTACCGTTGACGCATGACGAGCATCGGTGCTTCTTCCGGGATGGTCGACTGGAACCTCGCGGTCGCGACCGCGACCCGGCTCGTGCGGCCGGGCCCAGAGGTGAGCCGCGACGAGGCCCGGGCCGTCGTCGCGGAGCTCCGCCGACACGCGAAGGTCTCGGAGGGGCACGTCCGGGGCTTCACCCGGATGGGCACCGAGGAGATCCACGACACCCCCGTCCTCGTGGTCGACCGCCCCGGCTGGGTCCGGGCCAACGTCGCCGGGTTCCGGGAACTCCTCAAGCCCCTGCTCGGCAAGATGCAGGAGCGGCGCGGCAACACGGCCGGCGGCGCGGTCCTCGGTGCCGTCGGCGGCAAGGTCACCGGCGTGGAGCTGGGGATGCTGCTGTCGTTCCTGTCCTCCCGCGTCCTCGGCCAGTACGAGACCTTCGCCCCCGCCACCCGCGACCTCCCGGCCGGCGCGAACGGCGGCGGCAGGCTGCTGCTCGTCGCGCCGAACATCGTCCACGTCGAGCGCGAACTCGACGTGGAACCGCACGACTTCCGCCTCTGGGTATGCCTCCACGAGGAGACACACCGCACCCAGTTCTCCGCCGTGCCGTGGCTGCGAGACCACCTCGAGGGTGAAATCCAGTCGTTCTTGGCGGAGACCGACGTCGACCCCATGACCGTCCTCGAACGCGTCCGCGAGGCCGCCCAGACGCTCGCCGGAGGCCGCCCGGAGGGCGAGGAGGACGACGGCGGCCGCTCGCTGGTCGAGCTGGTGCAGACCCCCGCCCAGCGGGAGATCCTCGGCCGGCTCACCGCCGTGATGTCCCTCCTGGAGGGCCACGCCGACTTCGTGATGGACGGCGTCGGCCCCGACGTCGTACGGACCGTCGGGGAGATCCGCGAGAAGTTCCAGCAGCGCCGCGCCAAGGGCGCCTCCCGCCTGGACCTCGCCCTGCGCAAACTGCTGGGCCTGGACGCCAAGCTCAAGCAGTACCGGGACGGCGAGCGCTTCGTACGAGCCGTGGTCGACGAGGTGGGCATGGACGGCTTCAACCGGGTCTGGACCTCCCCGAACACCCTCCCCACCAAGGCGGAGATCGCCAAACCGGCGGACTGGATCACGCGGGTGCAGCGCAGGAGCGAGACCTGAACCTGGGGTGAGACGTCGTGAACCGGATCCGGCCGACGGCAGGCGAACGCCCCTTCAATCACCCGTCCGAGGGACCGTGAGCCATGGGTAGGCGTGCAATGCTCGGGGAACGGCCCGGTTCTGTCACCATCTACACACTCTGAGTGACCGAGCTCGGGCTCACCCCCGAAAAACTTCATGAAGGGAACCGGACAATGGGTCCCCATCCTGCGGTCGCGGCGATACGCCTGGCGGTCCGCCGCGTCCTCCACGACATCCTCACCGAGTACACCTCCACCCCTCACCCCGCCGATCACCACGAGCGTCCCCCCTCGCCGCTCGTGCTCGTGGCGTGCTCCGGCGGCGCCGACTCCATGGCGCTGGCCTCCGCGCTGGCCTTCGAGGCCCCCAAACTCGGCATGCGCGCGGGCGGCGTCACCGTCGACCACGGCCTGCAGCCGGGTTCCGGGCTGCGGGCCGAGGAGGTCGTGCTGCGGCTGCGCGAACTCGGCCTGGACCCGGTCGAGGCCACCGCCGTGCGCGTCGGCCGCGACGGCGGCCCCGAAGCCGCCGCCCGCGACGCCCGGTACGCCGCCCTCGACGCCGCCGCCGTACGCCACCGTGCCGCCGCCGTCCTGCTCGGCCACACCCGCGACGACCAGGCCGAAACCGTCCTGCTCGGCCTCGCCCGTGGCTCCGGCATCCGCTCCCTGTCCGGAATGGCCGCGGTCTCGGGGGCCGACGGCCGTTACCGGCGGCCCTTCCTCCAGCTCGACCGGCAGACCGCGCGCAAGGCCTGCATGGTCCAGTCCCTGCCCGTCTGGGACGACCCGCACAACGCTGATCCGGCGTACACCAGATCGCGGCTGCGGCACGAGGGACTGCCCGCGCTGGAGAAGGCCCTCGGCAAGGGCGTCGTCGAGGCGCTCGCCCGGACGGCCCAGCTCTCCCGCGACGACGCCGACGCCCTCGACACCTGGGCCAGCCAGGCCGAGGGCTCCGTCCGCGACGCCGCCGGCGGTCTGGAGTGCGCCAAGCTGTACGCCCTGCCGCCCGCGGTACGCCGCCGGATCCTGCGCCGGGCCGCCATCGAGGCCGGTGCGCCGGCCGGTTCGCTGTTCGCCCGTCACATCGAGGAAGTCGACCGCCTGATCACCGGCTGGCGCGGCCAGGGAGCCATCAACCTCCCGGGCAAAGTCGTCGCCCGGCGGCAGGGTGGCAGACTGGTGATTCGGCAAGGCTGAATCCGGGACACTCCCACCGGACCGTGCACGCGGTCCCACGAATGCCGCTCACGCGGCCGGGACGTCCGGAGACGGCCGGTGGGACGACCGAAAGTGATGCGGGTGGACGCGAAAGACATGGGTGCCGACCTTCAGCAGGTGCTCATCACCAAGGAAGAGATCGACGCGAAGCTGGCTGAGCTGGCCGCGAAGATCGACGCGGAATACGCGGGCAAGGACCTGCTGATCGTCGGAGTGCTCAAGGGCGCGGTCATGGTCATGGCCGACCTGGCGAGGGCGCTGTCCACCCCCGTCACCATGGACTGGATGGCCGTGTCGTCGTACGGCGCGGGCACCCAGTCCTCCGGTGTGGTGCGGATCCTCAAGGACCTCGACACCGACATCAAGGGCAAGCACGTCCTGATCGTCGAGGACATCATCGACTCCGGCCTGACCCTGTCCTGGCTGCTGTCGAACCTCGGCTCGCGCGAGCCCGCGACCCTCAAGGTGTGCACCCTGCTGCGCAAGCCCGACGCCGCGAAGGTCGCCATCGACGTGGAGTGGGTCGGCTTCGACATCCCCAACGAGTTCGTCGTGGGCTACGGCCTCGACTACGCCGAGAAGTACCGCAACCTCCCGTTCGTCGGTACGCTCGCGCCCCACGTCTACGGCGGCTGAGCCAGACGGCCCAAGCCTTGTAGGACGATCGGGAACCCCGGCGGCCCTCGCGCCGTTGGAGCATGCAGACGGGTTCGCCAGCCGTCCCGTGCGGCTTCGGGCAACAATGCTGGGGTACCGTCAGAAGAACTGTCTTATCAAACTCACTATGGCAGGAGGGACGGGGCGACACCGCTCCGTATGGATGGACGTGAAGCGATACTTCCGTGGGCCGGTCATGTGGATCGTGCTGGCCGTCCTTGCCGTGGTCGTGTTGATGCAGGTCGTCGGCTCGTCCGGGGGCTACAAGACGGTGGACACCGGCCAGGTCGTCCAGGCGATCAATGACAACAAGGTCGAAGCAGCCAAGCTGACCACCGGCGACGAGCAGACCATCAAGGTCACGCTCAAGGACGGCCAAAAGATCGAGGACAGCTCCAAGATCCAGGCGAGCTACATCGGCGACCAGGGCGCCAACCTCGCCAACACGCTGCAGGACAAGTACCAGAACAAGCAGATCCCCGACGGATACACGGTCTCGCCGACCAAGCAGAACGCGTTCGTCAGCATCCTGCTGTCCCTGCTGCCCTTCGTCCTCATCGTCGTCGTCTTCCTGTTCCTGATGAATCAGATGCAGGGCGGCGGCTCCCGAGTGATGAACTTCGGCAAGTCGAAGGCCAAGCTCATCACCAAGGACACCCCCAAGACGACGTTCACCGACGTCGCGGGTGCCGACGAGGCGGTCGAGGAACTCCAGGAGATCAAGGAGTTCCTGCAGGAGCCGGCCAAGTTCCAGGCCGTCGGCGCCAAGATCCCCAAGGGCGTGCTGCTGTACGGCCCGCCCGGCACCGGCAAGACGCTGCTCGCGCGCGCCGTCGCCGGCGAGGCGGGCGTGCCCTTCTACTCGATCTCCGGTTCCGACTTCGTCGAGATGTTCGTCGGTGTCGGTGCCTCCCGAGTCCGTGACCTGTTCGAGCAGGCCAAGGCGAACGCCCCGGCGATCGTCTTCGTCGACGAGATCGACGCGGTCGGCCGCCACCGCGGCGCCGGCCTGGGCGGCGGTCACGACGAGCGCGAGCAGACGCTGAACCAGCTGCTCGTCGAGATGGACGGCTTCGACGTCAAGGGCGGCGTGATCCTCATCGCCGCGACGAACCGGCCCGACATCCTCGACCCGGCGCTGCTGCGCCCCGGCCGCTTCGACCGGCAGATCGCCGTCGACCGCCCGGACATGCAGGGCCGGCTGGAGATCCTCAAGGTCCACCAGAAGGGCAAGCCGGTCGCGCACGACGTCGACCTGTCGGCCGTCGCCCGTCGTACGCCCGGCATGACCGGCGCCGACCTGGCGAACGTGCTGAACGAGGCCGCCCTGCTGACGGCCCGCAGTGACCAGAAGCTCGTCGACAACAAGATGCTCGACGAGGCCATC
The DNA here is from genome assembly GCF_042731435.1 of Streptomyces sp. NPDC059861. Taxonomy (NCBI): domain Bacteria; kingdom Bacillati; phylum Actinomycetota; class Actinomycetes; order Kitasatosporales; family Streptomycetaceae; genus Streptomyces; species Streptomyces sp. NPDC059861. The sequence continues at coordinate 85,513 of NZ_JBHWJQ010000019.1, forward strand.
GACCGCGTCGTGGCGGGCCCGCAGAAGCGGACCCGGATCATGTCGGACAAGGAAAAGAAGATCACCGCGTACCACGAGGGCGGACACGCCCTGGTCGCGGCGGCCTCACCGAACTCCGACCCGGTCCACAAGATCACGATCCTGTCCCGCGGCCGCGCCCTCGGCTACACGATGGTGCTGCCGGACGAGGACAGGTACTCGACCACGCGCAACGAGATGCTCGACCAGCTCGCCTACATGCTGGGCGGCCGGGCGGCCGAGGAACTGGTCTTCCACGACCCGACCACCGGTGCCGCCAACGACATCGAGAAGGCCACCAACCTGGCCCGCGCGATGGTCACGCAGTACGGCATGACGGAGCGTCTGGGCGCGATCAAGTTCGGTGGCGACAACAGCGAGCCGTTCCTCGGCCGTGAGATGTCTCACCAGCGCGACTACTCCGAGGAGGTCGCGGCGCTCGTCGACGAAGAGGTCAAGAAGCTCATCGAGACCGCGCACAACGAGGCGTGGGAGATGCTCGTCGAGAACCGCGATGTCCTCGACAACCTGGTCCTGGCGCTCCTGGAGAAGGAGACCCTGGGCAAGGAGGAGATCGCCGAGATCTTCGCGCCGATCGTCAAGCGGCCGCCACGTCCCGCGTGGACCGGCTCCTCCCGCCGTACGCCGTCCACCCGTCCGCCGGTGCTCTCCCCGAAGGAGCTCGCACTGACGAACGGCGCCAACGGCGCGACGGCGGCGATCACCGCGAAGAGCGCGGTGGCGGAGCCCGCCCCCGCGGCTGAGCCGGCCGCCCCGGAGGATCGTCCCGAAGCCTGATCCCAGGGCCGCCCCCGGCGCCCCCGGCAAGGCCCGGAATGGATGCCGCGCCACCCAGGTTCTAGCCTGGGTGGCGCGGCATCGACGTATGCGCACAGTTGGGACGCGTCCAGGTACGCGTCAGGCACAGGAACGAGGCACCACATGACCGACCCCGTGACGCTGGACGGCGAGGGCACGATCGGCGAGTTCGACGAGAAGCGCGCCGAGAACGCCGTACGCGAACTCCTGATCGCGGTCGGCGAGGACCCGGACCGCGAGGGCCTCAGGGAGACACCGGCGCGGGTGGCGCGGGCGTATCGGGAGCTCCTGGCCGGTCATAACCAGCAGCCCGAGGACGTCCTGACGACCACCTTCGATCTCGGCCACGACGAGATGGTCCTGGTCAAGGACATCGAAATCGTGAGTCTCTGCGAACACCACATGTTGCCGTTCCACGGTGTGGCCCACGTCGGGTACATCCCCGCGGAGACCGGCAAGATCACGGGCCTGTCGAAGCTCGCGCGGCTGGTTGAGGTGTTCGCCCGTCGTCTGCAGGTGCAGGAACGACTCACCACTCAGATCGCCGACTCGCTCATGCGAATCCTCGAGGCCCGAGGAGTGATCGTGGTCATCGAGGCGGAGCACATGTGCATGTCGGTGCGCGGTATTCGCAAGCCGGGCGCCAAGACCACGACGTCGGCGGTGCGTGGCCAGCTTCGCGACTCCACGACCCGAGCCGAGGCCATGAGCCTGATACTGGCGCGCTGATCCGATTGTCGGTCACCTGGCCCGTCAGCCTTGGTGAGCAAGGGCCCTTCAAGCGGACGGGGCCGTGCCTGGGCCGTTGTGGTCGTCGTCCTCCGGGAGTTTGCAGATCTTCTCCAGGAAGATCGCGGCCGCGATGACGGCGATGCCCGCGACCACCGAGCAGCCGGCGTAGATGGCCTGGTCGCGGCGGACCGGGATGTCCAGGGACTCCAGCAGGAAGACCCCCGCGCCGCCGTACATTCCGGCGACCAGGGCGGCCACCAGGGCGCTGGCCTGGCCGAAGACGACCGCGCGGGCCGCCATCAGCGGGTCGACCCCCTTGGCGCCGGGACGGCGCTCGCGCTGGGCCCTGAGCCGGGCGCGCAGCGAGAGCGCCGTGGCGAGCAGCACCGCGGCGATCAGGGCCAGGACGACGGGGGCGGCGAGGGGGACGCTCGGGAGCGTGCCGATCGAGTTCCAGAGGCGGGCGCCCGCCCAGGACAGGATGCCTGCGACGACGAAGACGCCGGCCAGCACCCTGATGCGCAGCTCTCTCACGGTGTCCCTTCGGTTCCCCGGATCCCCCGGACTGTGGTCGTCTCGACCTTAACGACTACTCGGGCAGCCGGAGTTCCAGGTCCGCGCGAGCGGCCACGCCTTCGTGGGTGACGGCGCCGAGCAGCTCGGCGACGGGGCCGCGGCCGGGCAGCTGGGCGTCGGGGTCCACGTCGTGCCAGGGGGCGAGGACGAAGGCGCGTTCGTGGGCGCGGGGGTGGGGGAGCGTGAGCAGTGGGTCGTCGGAGACGACTTCGGCGTAGGACACGATGTCGACGTCGAGCGTGCGCGGGCCCCAGTGCTCGTCGCGGATCCGGTGGAAGGCCTCCTCGACCGCGTGCGCCCGCTCCAGGAGCGAGGACGGGGGCAGGGTGGTCTTCAGGACCACGACCGCGTTGAAGTACGCGGGCTGGCTGCCGGGCTGGACGCCCCACGGCTCGGTCTCGTAGACGGGGGAGACGGCCTTGATGCGCACGCCCGGGGTGTCCTCCAGGGCGTCGATGGCGCCCTGGAGGGTCTCCAGGCGGTTGCCGAGGTTGGAGCCGATGGAGATCACGGCCCGTTCGGGGTTGTGCAGGGTGGTGTCGGCGGCGTCGACCCTCTCGACGACGGAGGCGGGTACCGGCTGTACGGTCGGGTCGCTGTGACCCTCTGTGAACGAGGCAGTCATACTCGGCTCCGGATGATGGTGACGGTCACGTCGTCGAAGGGGACCGTGATCGGTGCGTCCGGTTTGTGGACGTTGACCTCGACCTCCTGGACCCCCTCGTGCTTCAGACAGGCCTGGGCGATGCGCTCGGCGAGCGTCTCGATGAGGTTGACGGGCTCGCCCTCGACGACGGCCACGACCTCCTCGGCCACGACGCCGTAGTGCACGGTCTTCGCCAGGTCGTCGTCGGCGGCGGCCGGCCGGGTGTCCAGGCCGAGGACGAGGTCCACGATGAAGGTCTGGCCCTCCTCGCGCTCCCTGGGGAACACACCGTGGTGCCCGCGGGCCTTCAGGCCGCGCAGCGCGACACGATCCACGCGAATCACTCCTGCAATCGTCGGGTGAGACCGGTGCGTACCGTGTGCGGGCGGCACACCGGCCTCGAACGAATCTACCTGCGGACACCGACAGCCCCGGGACACCGGGGCAGGGGCCCCGGCGGGGGCCGGGAGGTTTCATCGTGTGTTTCCCCTGGGGAATCCGGCGGCTCACGGGCTGGTAGCCGCCCATACCCCGGGTTCGTGATTCCAACCACTTCTTGGTCCCTTCGGGCCCGTCCGGTTCCGGCCGGGGCGCTGGCGGGCGCCTACCCACTCAGGCGGTCGACTCGTCCTCCTCGTCCTCCCCGTTCTCGGTCAGCACGGGCGAGGCGTGGTGCGACCAGAGCTTCCAGCCGTCGGGTGTGCGCCGGAACACGTTGGTGGCGACCACCAGCTGGCCGACGAGGGGCCCGGGGCCGTCACCGTCCTCGGGGGCGGGGCCACCGCTGAGGATGTTCTCCGTGCAGGTCACCAGGGCGGTGTCGCCGGTGACGGAGACGTGCACGTCGGTCAGGAAGAACTGGATGTACTCGGTGTTCGCCATGATCAGGGCGTACGACCGGAGCACCTCGCCGCGGCCGGTCAGCACCGGCCAGCCGGGGTGCACGCAGGAGACCACTCCGCTGTCCGCCGGGTCGTGGTAGGTCTCGTCGACGCCCAGGTCGGAAGGGGTGAGCCAGAGCGTGGACAGTTCCTCGAAGTCGCCGCGCTCCAGTGTCTCGTAGAAGGCCGTGTTGGCGAGTTCGACCTCTTCGACGTCGGTGTGCGGAGCGGTCACCGGGCTCCTTCCACGGCGCGTGCGACGCGTACCGCGTCCGCGGTGGCGCGGACCTCGTGGACGCGTACGGCCCACGCGCCGGCGTGCGCCGCCAGCGCGGAGACGGCGGCCGTCGCGGCGTCGCGTTCCCGTGCCGGGGGTGGGGCGCCCTCGGGGCCCGCCAGTACGCGGCCGAGGAACCGCTTGCGGGACGCGGCGACGAGCAGGGGGTGGCCGAGGGTGCGCAGCCGGTCGAGGTGGGCGAGCAGGGTGAGGTCGTGCTCGGCCCCCTTGGAGAAGCCGAGACCGGGGTCGATCACGATCCGGTCGGGGGCGACGCCGCCCTCCAGGACGGCCTCCACGCGCGCGTGCAGTTCGTCGGTGACCTCGGTGACGACGTCGTCGTACACGCCCCTGACGTTGCCGCCCTCCAGGAAGCCGCGCCAGTGCATGACGACGAAGGGGGCGCCGGTCCGCGCCACGACGGGGATCATCGCGGGGTCGGCGAGGCCGCCGCTGACGTCGTTGACGAGGGCGGCGCCGGCGGCGAGGGCCTGTTCGGCGACGGACGCGCGCATGGTGTCGACGGAGATGGTGACGCCTTCGGAGGCGAGGCCGCGGACGACGGGGACGACGCGGCGGAGCTCCTCGGCCTCGTCGACCCGGGTGGCGCCGGGGCGGGTGGACTCGCCGCCGACGTCGACGAGGTCGGCGCCCTCGGTGACGAGGTCGAGGCCGTGCTTGACGGCGGCGGTGGTGTCGAACCAGCGGCCGCCGTCGGAGAAGGAGTCGGGGGTGACGTTCACGACTCCCATGACCGCGCAGCGGTCCCATTCCGGAAGGCCCGCGATCCGCCCGCGCCCGCTGTGATTGCTCATACGTTCAGCGTAGGCCCAGGTTGGGGCCGGGCCCCTCACCTGGGCTGGCCTGGTGGGGAGCCCGGCCGGGTGGTGCGGCCCGAGCGGCGGCCCCACGACCGGAGGGGGCGGGGTCCCCGCTCGGGCCTGTCCGGGTCAGGCCGGGCGAATGTCCCGTTCGGCGACGGCGTGCGCTCAGGGGCGCGCGGCGGTGTCCGGGCGCCTCGGCGGGCGGGGCAGGGCACGGCCGGGGTGGAGGGAACCCTCGGCCCGCGGGGCGGCCAGGCCGATGCGCGGCAGGTCCCCGGAGGCGCGGTGGACGGCGAGGCGGGACTCCCAGCGCGGCTGGAACCCCCCACTGAAGCGGTGCAGGGACTCGATCTGGAACCAGTGGGAGAGGAAGACCAGCAGCCCGCGCCAGGCGCGCGGCACCGGGCCCGCGCCGGTCTTCTCGCCGCGTGCCGGCGCCGAGCGGAACATCGCGAGGTCCAGCGACACGCGCGCGATGCCGAGCTTCGGCGCCGCCAGCAGCGCGGCCACGACGAGCAGTTCGTTCATGCCCGGGTCCGCTGAGCGGTCCCGGCGCATCAGGTCCAGGGAGACGCCGTCCGCACCCCAGGGCACGAAGTGCAGGACGGCCTTCAGATCGCCGTACGGACCCGGCTCGGCGTCCGTCCTGTGGGCGGTGGCCACCAGGCAGTCGCCGTCACCGGGGCCGCCGACGCGGCCGGGCGCCATGGAGAAGCCCCGTTCGCTGTCGGTGCCGCACCAGTCCCCGGTGGCGCGGCGGATCCGGTCCCGCTCGGCCTCGCCGAGGTCACGGACGTGTCGTACCCGGGTCACGTATCCGGCACGTTCGATGCGCCTGACCATCTGCCGCACGTTGCGCATCGCGCGGCCGGCGAGGGAGAAATCCGCGACCTCCACCACCGCCTCGTCACCCCGTTCGAGGGCGTCGAGTCCGGTCTCGCGGATCCACACCTCGCCGCCCGTCTCGGAACAGCCCATGACGGCGGGTGTCCACGAGTGCGCGCGTGCCTCGTCCATGAACCGCTCGATGGCCCCGGGCCAGGCCTCCACGTCACCGATGGGGTCGCCGCCGGCGAGCATCACCCCGGAGACCACGCGGTACGTCACCGCCGCCTTGCCGCTGGGGGAGAAGACGACGGCCCTGTCGCGGCGCAGCGCGAGGTGGCCGGACGAGTCGCGGTCGCCGTGCCGCTCCAGCAGGGTGCGCAGCCTGACCTCGTCGTCCTCGGTGAGCCGGGCTGCCGGGTGCTCGGGGCGCAGGGCGAGGTGGACCGTGGTGAGGGCGGTGAGCAGGCCGAGGGCGCCCAGGGAGACGGCGACCGTCCGGGAGGTGGTGCCCGCGTAGGCGACCGGGCCCTCGATGCCGAACAGGCCGTACAGGACATGGGTGATGCGGTCCGCCAGGGACGGGTCGCCGATCAGGCAGTGCGGGTGGGCACTGACGACGACCAGGCCCAGGGCGAGCGAACCGGCGCCCATGAGCACGAGGTTGGCCAGCGCCCGCCACCGGCTGTGCGGGTCGGACAGGGAGGCGAACCGGTCGCGGCGGCGCAGCAGCGACGCGAGGAGCGCGAGCGAGACGATCACGCCGAGCAGGGAGTGCCGGTACGTGAACTGTGCGAGCGCGCCGGCCGGCAGCAGCACCACGGCGGCCCGCCAGGCGCGCCGCCTGCCGCGCTTGAGGCCGTGGGTGAGCAGCAGCAACAGCACGCCGGCGCTGAGCGAGAGCGCGGCCGCGAAGGGGCCGAGCGCGCCGGGCAGCACCTCGGCGAGCGCGTGCGTACGGCTGTGCCGCAAGAGCGGGAAGACCCCCGCGGCGATGTCCACGAGGCCCACGAGGGCGCAGGCCCTGCCGGCGAGAAGGGGAACGGCCTCGGGGCGCGGCCCGCGCGGGCGGCACCGCCACGGCATTTCCCCCTCTTCCCGTGGTTCCCCGACTTCACTGACAGACATCGCATCCCGTAGTTCTGCGCGAGAGTTGGAATCCGAGTGCCGATTCGGGCATCCGGCGACATTGCGCCCTCTAGGACGGCGGGACGGAGAGGGAGGTTCACTCCGCTTCGCAAAGCCGTTTCAAAGGCCACGGGGTTGCTGTGGTCCGGGCTCACGCGGTGGTGCCGTGCCCCGGCCGCGGGGCGGCGGGCTCCGGGAGACGGGATGGCACCGTTTCAAGGCCGTGTGGTGGCTGTGTTTTTACCGCCGGGGGCACCATGATTCGCCTACGCGCGGTAAGTTTCTGGCCATGCCACGTGGACGTCACCGCCATTCACCGCCTCTGCACAGGCTGCTGCCTCCGTCGGCGATCGCAGGCGTCTCCCTCGTCTGCGCTCTCGGCCCCTGGGTGTTCACGGAGCAGACGCTGCTCCGTGGGCTGGCTGCCGCCGCCGCGGTGACGGCTGCCGCCGGCGCGGTCGTCATGCGCCGTTGGGACATCCAGGCCGGCAAGCAGGTGGCCGACCTCACGCGCGCGCGGGCGAGCGACGAGTGGCGGCACGAGGAACGTGTCGCCGAACTGGAGAGCGACCTGGAGGAGTCGCGCGAGCTGCGCGGCAAGCTCGAACAGCGCCTCCGGGCCAAGCGCACCGAACTGGCCGGCCTGCGCAACGAGCACGCGGCGCTGCTGCGCCGGTACGCCAACGCCGAGACCGAGCGGGCGAGCGCCCTGGAGGGCCGCCGCCGGCTGGAGATCGAGGCCGCGGTTCCCACGCGCGCGCTGCCGCCCGGCGCGGTGGCGGAGGACGCCGCCGAGGTCGGGACCGAGGGTGCCGCCGGGGCTTCCGACGAGGTCTCGCCCGCGGTCTCCAACGAGGTCTCGCCCGAGGCCTCCACCGAGGCCGACGACACCGCCGACTCCACGGAGGACATCGCCGACGGCACCTCCGACGGCACCACCGCAGAGACGGCCGTCGAGGAGAAGCCCGAGGGCGCGAAGCTGTTCTCCCCGGAGGGCTCCCGGCTGTTTCTGCGGGCGCAGGCCGCGCTGGTCCGCTTCGACGCCGATCGGAAGGCCGAGCCCGAACAGGACCCGGTCGACGGGACGGAGGCCTCCGTCAAGGAGCCCGTGCCGGCCGACGCCGAGCGTGGTGCCGGGGCGGAGGCCGCGCAGGAGGACGAGGCGCGGGGGAAGGCCGAGGCGGCCGACGCGCACGAGCACGCGGCCGCCGCCACTCCCCGGGCCCCCCTGCAGCAGCCCTCCGGCCACTACACCGTGCCCACCGCGGTGGCCGTGGTGCCCGCCTCCACGCCGGTGCGCCGGCCCAGGGTCGAGGGCGGGTTCGACTTCTTCGGTACGAAGGGCGAGGCGTCCGCCGCGCTGGAGGCCGTGCAGAACGAGGACCTCGCCGACGTGGTCGGCCAGGAGGCGCTCGATCTGCACAAGGCCGAGGCCGAGGCGGAGTTCAAGCCCGCGACCGCGGAGTCGCGCGGCGTCGGCCAGGTGATCGACCTGACGGCGCACGACGAGACCGAGCAGATCGACATGCAGGGGCTGCGCAGCGCGGCTTCCTGAGCCCGCTCAGCTGAAACCCCGTTCAAACGGCGGCTTTTTGGACAGCTCTACCGGAACGCCGTGCGGGCGCGCTGGCGCCGAGCACGGCGTTCTCATGTCATCCACCGGTCCGGCCGCGCGTCCTTGCGCCCCGTCCGTGACCGCTCGGCCTGGGCGCGCAGCAGCCCCGCGGCCTCCTCGGCGTCCCGCAGCCGGGCCGTCACGGTCTTGTCGGCGCCGGTGTCCACGTGGACGTCCGCGAGCCGCCAGAGCCGCATCCAGGGGCCTTGCGCCTGCCGGACGCTCTGCACCTTGGCGTGCGGTACGAGCGCGAGGGTGCGCCGGAGCAGTCCGTGCCGGGCCACGAACACCGTGTCGGTGACGGTGTAGCCGTAGCCGCGCCACCACAGCGGCACGCACCGGCCCGCGTGCCGCAGCGGGCGGGACAGGGACGAGGCGGGCGGTACGGTCACGCCGGGCAGCACGCGCGTGACGAGGGACTCCGCGATCTCGCGCGGGGCGACCGGCAGCAGCAGGGAGTTGGACGAGCCGGCCACGTCCAGCTCCACCCGCATCCAGCCGCGCCGCCGCCACAGCAAGGGCTCCACGATCCGCACGGTCTGCACCCGTCCCGGCGGCACCGTCTCGTGCGCGCGGTCGAGGAGCCCGCGGTCGATCCGGATACCGTCCGGCGACTCGGCCACCGTCCAGTCGTACTCGGCGACGAACCTGCCCACGCTGCTCGCGCCCGCCGCGCCGATCAGCGGCACCGCGGTCGCGACCACCGTCCACAGGTTGTGGGTGACGATCCACAGGACGGTCGGTACGACGACCGCGCCGGCCAGCGTGGCCCACGTGGCGCCGGTCAGCAGCAGCGAGACGGCCAGCACCCCACCCGGCACGTTCAGCAGCCGCTGCTCCGGCGCCTCGCCCACCTCGTGGGCGGTCTCGGGGGCGAAACCGGCGGCACGCGCGAGGAGTTCGGCCCGCAGCGCGCGTGCGTCCGCCTCGCCCAGGTAGGCGAGCTCGTCCTTCTTGTCGGCGCCTATGACGTCGAGTCTGAGTTTGGCGACGCCCGCCACGCGCGCGAGGAGCGGTCTGGTGACGTCGACGGCCTGGATGCGCTCCAGGCGGATGTGCGCGGTGCGCCGGAACAGCAGGCCGGTGCGGATGCGCAGTTCCGTCCCGGTCACCGCGAAGTGCGTGAACCACCAGCTGAGGAAGCCGTACAGCGCGGCGGCCGGGACGACGACGGCGAGGGCTGTCAGGATCGTGGTCGTCGTCAGCCGGCTCAGTTGGCGGTGCGCCCCGTCCGGATCGTGCAGCGCCCACCCGATGAGCACGGCGACCGGCGCCCACGCCCGTCGGAACGGCGTGACCGGGTGCAGCCGCCGCTCGGTCACCGTCACTTCGTCGCGCACCTCGCCGTCGGTGCCCGGCTCGTCGGTGCCCGGGGTGCCCGGCTCGTCGGTGCCCGGCGTCGTCACAGCCCCGCCGATCGTGCCTGGCCCAGTTCGGTGAGCCGGTCGCGCAGCCGTTCCGCCTCGTCCGGGTCGAGGCCGGGGATGGTCGCGTCGGTCGCGGCGGCGGCCGTGTGGAGCTGGACGCTGGCCAGCCCGAAGTGCCGCTCGACGGGACCGGAGGTCACCTCGACCAGCTGCATCCGCCCGTACGGCACCACCGTCACGGTGTGCCACAGCACGCCCCGGCTGATCAGCAGGTCGTCGGCGCGCTCGGCGTACCGCCAGGAGCGCCAGTTGCGCTCGATCAGCCACCAGCCCCACACCATGAGTGCCAGCGGCAGCAGGGCGAAAGCGGCCCACGCGGGACCTGCCAGCAATCCCGGAAGCAGGCCCGTGGCCAGCGTCAGCAACCCCATCCACACCACCAGCAACAGCCGTCGCATGCGTAGCAGGCCGGGCGGCAGCGCGGTCCAGGCCGGTTCGGCCTCCGCCGTCACCACCCGCCCAGGAGCCGCCGTCCCGCCGTCCGCGGAGGCCGTTGTCCCCCCGTCCGCGGGGCGCATCGACCCGCCGCCCTCCGGACCTGCCGCCGCGCCGCCCTCAGGGCTCCCCGTCTCCATACGGCCAGCCTACGTAGGACAGACTGTGTCCATGACTCCTACGACGGAGACCACGGTCGGAATCGGCGGCGCCGCGGAGAGCACCGACATGGTGCTCAACATCGGTCCGCAGCATCCGTCCACGCACGGCGTGCTGCGCCTGCGGCTGCTCCTCGACGGTGAGCGCATCACGAGCGCGGAGCCGGTGGTCGGCTACATGCACCGGGGTGCGGAGAAGCTGTTCGAGGCGCGGGACTACCGCCAGATCATCATGCTCGCCAACCGTCACGACTGGCTGTCGGCCTTCTCCAACGAGCTGGGCGTCGTCCTCGCCGTGGAGCGCATGCTCGGCATGGAGGTGCCCGCGCGCGCGGTGTGGACGCGCACGCTGCTCGCGGAGCTCAACCGAGTGCTCAACCACCTGATGTTCCTGGGCTCGTACCCGCTGGAGCTGGGCGGCATCACCCCGGTCTTCTACGCCTTCCGGGAGCGCGAGGTCCTGCAGAACGTCATGGAGGAGGTCTCCGGCGGGCGGATGCACTACATGTTCAACCGCGTCGGCGGCCTCAAGGAGGATGTGCCGGCCGGCTGGACCGCACGCGCGCGTACCGCGGTCTCGGGGGTGCGCTCGCGCATGGACCGCTTCGACGACCTGGTCCTCGGCAACGAGATCTTCCGCGGCCGCACGCGCGACGTCGGGAACCTCACGCCGGAGGCCGTCCACGCGTACGGCGTGAGCGGCCCGATCGCGCGCGGCTCGGGCGTCGACTTCGACCTGCGCCGTGACGAGCCCTATCTCGCCTACGGGGAGCTCCAGGACACCCTCAAGGTCGTGACGCGCTCCGAGGGCGACTGCCTGGCCCGGTTCGAGTGCCTGCTGGAACAGACGCACAACGCGCTCGACCTCGCCGACGCCTGCCTCGACCGGATCGCCGAGCTGCCGCCGGGGCCGATCAACCAGCGGCTCCCCAAGGTGCTGAAGGCGCCCGAGGGGCACACCTACGCGTGGACCGAGAACCCGCTCGGCATCAACGGCTACTACCTGGTCAGCAAGGGCGACAAGACGCCGTACCGGCTCAAGCTGCGCTCGGCCTCCTTCAACAACATCCAGGCGCTGACCGAGCTGCTGCCGGGGACGCTGGTGGCGGACATGGTGGCGATCCTGGGGTCGTTGTTCTTCGTGGTGGGGGACATCGACAAGTAGGCGGCCCCGCACGGGCCGGCGAGCGGCTCAGCCGGTGAACGGGTCATCGGCGAGCGGGTCATCGGCGAGCGGCTTCGGCCGGTGAGCTGGTTCAGTCGGCGAGCGGGTCCGGGATCCCGACCGGCTGCACCAGCCACCCGAAGTCGCCCAGCCCGCCCGGCGCCGTCAGCTCGGCGGCCTCGCCGGCGACCGTGAGGGCACGCAGATAGGCCGCGGGGTCGGTGGTGGCCAGCGTGATCGGGGGCCGTGCGCCCGCCACCCCCAAGGCGCGCAGAGCGTCGCGCTGGGTCAGTGTGCGCCCCCCGGGGAGCGCGCACGCGTCCAGCGCCACATGTGCCGTGATGTCGCACGACCCGTCCGGCACGGGCGTCGTCCCGCGCCCCTCGCGGAAGCCGGTGAGGGTGCCGAAGGGCGGTCGCGCGTCCACCGTGTGCGCGTAGTCCACGGCGACCGCCAGCCCCCGCCCGACGCGCGTGAGGACCGACGCCCAGGCCGTGTCCCTCGGAAGCCCGATCTCCGCCCGCAGCCCTTCCTCGGCCGGCCCCGGCCACCAGCGCGCGAGCCACTCGGCCGCAGCCCCGGACACCGGCTCCCCGAGCCGCTCGATGCCGTCCTCCCGTACGAGCACCAGCCGCCACACCCCCGCCGAGTCGGCCTCGGCGACCTCCACGGGCACGTTGTCCAGCCACTCGTTGGCGAACAGCAGCCCCGAGACGCCCTCGGGGCACTCGGCGCGCCACTCGATGCGGTGATCGAGACCGGCCGGGCGACCGGCGATCTCCACGGCGTACGCGCGCGTGCGGGCGGCCAGTTCGGCGGGCAGCGCGGCCAGCACCCCGGTGACCAGTTCGCCCCGGCCCGCCGCCATGTCGACGAAGTCGAGGCAGGCCGGGCGGCCCAGCGCCTCGTCGACCCGGCTCAGCAGCCGTGCCACCGCCCCGGCGAACAGCGGCGACGCGTGCACGGACGTACGGAAGTGCCCTGCCGGTCCCTCGGGCCTGCGATAGAAGCCGTCGGGGCCGTACAGCGCCGCCTCCATGGCCGCGCGCCACCCCCGCCACTCCCGCCCCTCCAACCCTTCACCGTCCGTCGCGTCGCCCGTCGCACCCCTGTTCACAGGGCAAGGCTAGGCGCACAGGAGAGCGGAACCTCCACCTTGCGGAGTACACGTATCGCATCCGGATCGGTCCTCCGGTTGACTCCCGCGGGCACCACGCTTCCCTACGCTGGGTTACGTGCAGCGCCTCTACGACTTCCTCCGCCGACACCCGACATGGGTCGACGGCTTCTGGGCCCTCGTCCTGTTCGGGATCTCGGTCGTGGGTGGGGCGACCACGGAGGAGAGCAGCCGGAGCGATCTCCCGGCCTTCGTCGTGCCGATCACGCTGGTGCTCTGCCTGGTGCTGGCGCTGCGCCGGCGTATGCCGGAGAAGATGCTGGTGCTGGCGGCCGCCGTGGGGGTGGCGCAGCTGGCGCTGGACGTGGGGCGGCTGCCCGCGAACTTCGCGATGCTGGTGATCGTCTACACCGTGGCCGCGATCGGGGAGCGCTGGGCCTCCCGGTTCGCCCTGGCCGGTGGTCTGTGCGCGGCACCGCTCGCGCAGATCCGCTGGCCGGAGCCCCAGACCAGCGTCGCGGGCAACATCGCGCTGGCGATCTTCCTTACGGTGCCCTTCGCCCTGGCCTGGGTGCTCGGCGACTCGATCCGCACCCGCCGCGCCTACTTCGCGCAGCTCGAGGAGCGCGCCGCCCGGCTGGAGAAGGAGCGCGAGGCGCAGTCGAAGGTCGCGGTCGCCGCCGAACGCGCCCGGATCGCGCGCGAGCTGCACGACGTCGTCGCGCACAACGTGTCCGTCATGGTGGTGCAGGCCGACGGTGCCGCGTACGTTCTCGACGCCGCGCCCGACCAGGCCAAGAAGGCCCTGGAGACCATCTCCTCCACCGGCCGCCAGGCCCTCGCCGAGATGCGCCGCCTGCTCGGCGTGCTGCGCACCGGCGAGCACCAGGAGGGCGGGGAGTACGTGCCGCAGCCCGACGTCGAGCAGATCGAGGACCTGGTCGAGCAGTGCCGGGCTTCCGGACTGCCCGTCGACTTCAAGATCGAGGGCACGCCGCGCCCGCTGCCCAGCGGCGTCGAGCTGACCGCCTACCGCATCGTGCAGGAGGCGCTCACCAACACGCGCAAGCACGGCGGGCCCAACGCGGGCGCCAGCGTGCGCCTGGTCTACTTCGACGACGGCCTCGGCCTGCTCATCGAGGACGACGGCAAGGGCGCCCCGCACGAGCTGTACGAGGACGGCGGCCTCGACGGACAGGGCCACGGCCTGATCGGCATGCGCGAGCGCGTCGGCATGGTCGGCGGCACCCTGGACGCGGGCCCCCGCCCCGGCGGAGGATTCCGCATCAGTGCGCTGCTGCCGCTCAAACCGGCGCATTGACGCATCCGCACGCCGCCCGTTGACACCTGTCACGCCCCCGAACGACTTCGCACCCGACGACCTTCGAGATGGACACGGAAGAGGACCCCATGACGATCCGCGTGATGCTCGTCGACGACCAGGTGCTGCTGCGCACCGGGTTCCGGATGGTGCTCGCCGCGCAACCGGACATGGAGGTCGTGGCCGAGGCGGGCGACGGCGTCGAGGCCCTTCAGGTGCTGCGCGCGACCGAGGTCGACGTGGTGCTGATGGACGTGCGCATGCCCAAGCTGGACGGCGTGGAGGCCACCCGCCGGATCTGCGCGGACCCGAACCCGCCGAAGGTGCTCATCCTGACCACCTTCGACCTGGACGAGTACGCCTTCTCCGGGCTGAAGGCGGGCGCCTCCGGCTTCATGCTCAAGGACGTGCCGCCCGGCGAACTGCTCGCCGCCATCCGGTCCGTGCACAGTGGCGACGCCGTGGTGGCCCCGTCGACCACCCGGCGCCTCCTGGACCGGTTCGCGCCGATGCTGCCCAGCGCCGGCAAGGAGCCCCGGCACAAGGAGCTGGAGCGGCTCACCGACCGGGAGCGCGAGGTGATGGTGCTGGTCGCCCAGGGGCTGTCCAACGGTGAGATCGCGGCCCGGCTGGTGCTGTCCGAGGCGACCGTCAAGACGCACGTGGGCCGCATCCTCACCAAGCTGGGGCTGCGGGACCGGGTGCAGGTGGTCGTCCTGGCGTACGAGACGGGGCTCGTGCGGGCCGGCGGCCACGGCTGACCGGCCACGGCTGCCCGGGGCGCGCGGGCGTCGGTAGGGTCTGCGCATGCTCCTGTGGATCAACGGCCCCTTCGGGGGCGGCAAGACACAGACCGCACACGAGATACAGCGCCGGCTGCCCGGCAGCGTCCTCTGCGACCCGGAGCACGTGGGCTTCGGTCTGCGCCGCATGCTCCCGCCGGCACTGCGGGGCGACTTCCAGGACCTTGTCTCCTGGCGGCAGGGCGTTGTCGAGGTCCTCGACCTCGCCCTCACGCGCCACGACGGTGTCGTCATCGCCCCGATGACGGTCACCGACTCGGGTCACTTCGGGGAGACCGTCGGACGGCTGCGGGAACTCGGTCACGACGTACGGCACTTCACGCTCCTCGCCGAACGCGAGACCGTGCTGGAGCGGCTGCGGGAGCGAGGGGTCGTGCACCAGCTTCAGCATGTCGCCGGGAGGAACGCCGGAGGGCACGGTGAGAGTTGGGCGGTGCGGCAGCTCGACCACTGCCTGGAACGGTTGCGGGAGCCGGAGTTCGCCGAGCATCTGTGGACCGACCACACGACCGTGCCGAAGACGGCGGACCGGATCGCCGTCCTCGCCGGGCTGACCCTGCGGCCCAACGACGAGGGGCCGCTGCGCACCCGGCTGCGGCAGGCGCGGGTGGGGATCCGGCACATCCGGTTCGACTGAGGCGACCCGGCCGGGGCCGGGCGGGGCTGTGCGGGGTCGCGTACGGCTACCTGAGGATCCCCTCCAGGAAGTCGCTGCCGAGCCGCGCCACCACTGTCACGTCCAGCTGGTGCAGGACGTACCGGCCGCGGCGGCGCGTGGTGATCAGGCCCGCCTTCTTCAGCACGCCCAGGTGCCGGGATATCTCCGGAGCGGTCACGCCGTGCGCCGTGGCCAGCTCGCCGGTGGTGAAGGCGCTGCGGGCCAGATGGCGGCAGATACGCATCCGCAGGGGGTGGGACAGGGCCGTCATCCGCAGGGTGAGCTGCTCGACCGACGGCGGCGAGGCCAGCTCCGGGGAGCCCACCGGGTAGTGCAGGACCGGCTGCCAGCCGTACCGGTGCAGCACCATCAGGTGCGGCCAGCCGAGGCTCGTCGGCACCAGCAGCAGACCGCCGCCGGCGGTCGTCGTACGCCCCTCGGACAGCTTGTCCACGGTGATCCGGGCGCCGTCCTCGTCCAGCGTCACGGCCGAGGACACGGCGGCCAGCGCCTCGCCGAGGCCCTTGCGCCGCAGCAGATCCGTCTTGTGCCGCGCGTCCGCGGCGAGCGGGTGGCGCACCCTGGCCCAGACGTCGCCGAAGAACGCCTCGTCGCACTCCTCCAGGAACTGGCGCAGCCAGGCACGCACGCGTGGCGGGTCGTCGAGGAGCCGCCTGGTGAACCGCACCTGCCGCGGACCGCGTGACTCCGCGAGCTCCAGCGCGCGGCGGCGCAGCGCCGGGTCGGCCAGGACGCCGGGGCCCGGCATGTCGTAGTCGGGCGCGCAGGTGAACTCAAGCGCCAAGTCCGCGAACTGCTCGTCCGACAGCTTGTCCAGCAGGTCGATGTCCTCGGCGAGCGTCGCCCCGGGCAGGGTGCCGCGGCCCGGGACGCCCGCGAACGGCATGAAAACGTCCGAGAACGTCGTCCGCCACAGGAAGTCGGCCTCGCACATCCGGTCGGCCAGATGCGAGTCGAGGCCGGCGGTCACGCCGGTCACCCATCCCTGGAGGCCGGGATGGTGCCCCGGCTCGGACAGCGCGTGCAGCGCCATGCCGAGCTCGGTGAGGGGTGAGGGCACGACGGCGACCCTCTCCGGCCGCAGCCCCGCGATGTCGATGCTCACGCTCATGACGCCATGGTGCACCCCGGCACCGACAACGCCGCCCCCGATTGACGACCGGCGTCAATCCACGCGACGTCGACGTCCGGTGCGACGCGGCCTGGGCACACACCGGGGCCGCCGCGGAGCCTTCCGGATCCCGAACCGTCCGGTGATTACGTCCCGAAGAGGACTTCCGCGCGGTGCTCGCCGGACGGCCGGCGCGGGGGCGGATACGGCACGCCCTGGGCCGGTGGCTCCACCCTGGGCGCGGGGTCACAGGCTGACCGCCGGGCGACCGCCGCCCACATGCTGACCGCTACGGCAGCCGGGCGACGAACTCGGCGACCGCCGCCCTCACCTCGTCCGCCGTCCATTCCAGGCCCGCGGCCCGTACGTCGATTTCCGTGACGGCGAGGTCCGGGCCGGGGCCGTCCCACGAGCGGCCGAAGAGCAGGGTCCCGGTCTCCTCCGCCTGCCGCACCGCCGCCTCGGCGGCGGCATCGGGGTCGTAGGGCACCCATACCTGGAACTCGTTGGTGTGGGGCTCATCGGGGTGGACGCGCGCCCAGGGCACGCCGGCCGCCGTGAACCCCTCCCGCAGCGCGGCGGCCACCACGCGCGCGTGCCGCACGTAGTCGGGGAGCCGGGGCAGCTCCCGCGCCAGCCCGGCGAGCGCCGACAGCACGGTCGGGAACTGCTGGAACACCTGACCGCCGTACCGGTGCCGCCAGGCCTTCGCCTCCTCCACCAGTGCCCCGGGGCCCGCGAGCGCCGCGCCGCCGAAGCCGTCGAGGGACTTGTAGAACGACACGTACACGCTGTCCGCCAGGCCGGCGATCTCGTGCAGGGGGCGGCCGAAATGGACGGTGGTCTCCCACAGGCGCGCGCCGTCGAAGTGCACCACCGCGTCGCGCTCCCGCGCTGCCTTCACCACCTCGCTGAGCGCCTCCCAGGAAGGCAGCACGAAACCGGCGTCCCGCAGCGGCAGCTCCAGCATCAGTGCACCGAACGGCTCCTCGAACTCCCGGATCTCGGCGGCGGTCGGCAGCCGTGGCTCCCTGTGCACATGAACGGAGCGCAGGCCACTGACCTGCGCGAACGCATCGCGCTCATGCACTGCGGGGTGGGCGAGCGGATGCAGCGCGACGGTCGGGTTCCCGGTGCGGCCGGCCCAGCAGCGCAGGGCCACCTGCTGGGCCATCGTGCCGGTCGGGAAGAACGCGGCGGCCTCCGTGCCGAGCAGCCCGGCGACCTTCGCCTCCAGGGCCTCCACGATGCCGTTGCCGTACACGTCCGCCGATTCGTCCAGGTCGTACAGCTCCTCGACGGTCTCCAGCAGCGCCAGACGCTCCCGCAGCGTCGCGAGCACGCTCGATCGCGCGAGCACCCGCCGCGCGCTCCGGTATGCCGTCCTGCGCCGCTCCAAGCGCCGTTTGCGCCGCTCCTCGACCGAATCCTCCGGGGCACGCGCGTACTGCCTCGCCGTCTCAGCCATGCCGCGATCATGCCGGGCGGGGTCCACGGCGAGTACCGGATTTCACAACCCACAGCCTGTGGACAACCGAACGCCCTTCGAACCAATCGCGTTAACATGACGAGAAATCGTCCGGTACCCGGAGCGGACTGGAACGGGAAGGCCGCCGTCGCGTGAGTACAAGCCAACAGCCAGACCCCAGGGACCGCCCCGCGCGGCTCACCGTCGGCGTCGTCGGCGCCGGCCGCGTGGGCCCCGCACTCGCCGCGTCCCTCCAGCTCGCCGGGCACCGTCCGGTGGCCGTCTCCGCGGTCTCCGACGCCTCCAGAAGGCGGGCCGCGCTGCTGCTGCCCGACGTACCGGTGGTCCCGCCCGCCGAGGTGCTGGAGCGTGCCGACCTGGTCCTGCTGACCGTCCCCGACGACACCCTGCCCGGCCTCGTGGACGGCCTCGCAGGCACCGGGGCGGTACGGCCGGGGCAGCTGCTCGTGCACACCTCCGGGCGGTACGGCGCGAACGTCCTGGAGCCCGCTCTGCGGGCCGGCGGGCTGCCGCTGGCCCTGCACCCCGCGATGACGTTCACGGGGACGCCGGTGGACGTCCAGCGCCTCGCAGGGTGCTCCTTCGGGGTCACCGCCCCCGACGAACTGCGGCTGGCCGCCGAAGCGCTCGTCATCGAGATGGGCGGCGAGCCCGAGTGGATCGCCGAGGAGAACCGCCCGCTCTACCACGCGGCGCTCGCGCTGGGCGCCAACCACCTGGTCACGCTGGTCGCCCAGTCCATGGAGCTGCTGCGCGCCGCCGGCGTCGAGGCCCCCGACCGGATGCTCGGCCCGCTGCTCGGTGCCGCCCTGGACAACGCCCTGCGCTCCGGTGACGCGGCGCTGACCGGCCCCGTCGCGCGTGGGGACGCCGGCACGGTCGCCGCGCACGTCACGGAGCTGCGCCGGCACGCCCCGCAGGCCGTCGCCGGCTATCTGGCGATGGCGCGCGCCACCGCCGACCGCGCGCTCGCGCACGGGTTGCTGAAGCCGGAACTCGCGGAGGACCTGCTCGGGGTACTCGCCGCGGACACGACCCTGCCCGAGAACGGGGAAGACCGATGAGCCGCCGGAGCCTCGAACTCGCCCCCACGCCGGACGACCTGGCGCGGGTGCGCGCACACCACGCCGTGCCCGGTCGCACCGCCGTGGTGATGACGATGGGCGCCCTGCACGACGGCCACGCCGCCCTCGTGCGCACCGCGCGCGGGCACGTCGGGCCGGACGGCTTCGTCGTCGTCACGGTCTTCGTCAACCCGTTGCAGTTCGGCGAGGGCGAGGACCTCGACCGCTACCCGCGCACCCTGGAGGCCGACCTCAAGGTCGCCGAGCAGGCCGGCGCGGACGTCGTGTTCGCCCCCGCCGTGGACGAGGTCTACCCCGGCGGCGAGCCCCAGGTCCGCATCAGCGCGGGCGCCATGGGGGAACGCCTCGAGGGCGCCTCCCGGCCCGGCCACTTCGACGGCATGCTCACGGTCGTCGGCAAGCTGCTCCACCTCACCCGCCCCGACGTGGCGTTCTTCGGGCAGAAGGATGCCCAGCAGCTCGCCCTGATCCGCCGGATGGCGCGGGATCTGAACTTCGGCGTCGAGATCGTCGGCGTACCGACCGTGCGCGAGGACGACGGCCTGGCCCTGTCCAGCCGCAACCGCTACCTCTCGCCCAAGGAGCGGCGCACGGCGCTCGCGCTGTCCCGCGCGCTGTTCGCGGGCCGCGACCGGCACGCGGCCCAGGAGGCGCTGCGCGCGCGGGCGCGTGAAGTGCCCGCCACGCGCGCGCGTGCCGAGGCGCTGAGCGCCATCGGCGAGTCCCGCGCCGCCGCCGACGCGCACGCCGTCGCCAAGGCGGTCCCCGGTGGCCCGTCCGCCGTACGCGCCGCCGCCCGCCTGGTCCTCGACGACGCCGTCCGCCTCGACCCGCCCCTGGTGCTGGACTACGTGGCCCTGGTGGACCCCGAGGACTTCACCGAGATCGAGGACGACTTCACGGGAGAGGCCGTCCTCGCGGTCGCCGCCAAGGTCGGCACGACCCGGCTGATCGACAACGTCCCCCTCACCTTCGGAGCAGCCTCGTGACCAGCACAGGCATACGACTGCACGCCCCCACTCCGGGCTGGTCCATCCCCGCGGACGTCGTGGTCGTCGGCTCCGGCGTCGCCGGCCTGACGGCGGCGCTGCGCTGCGAGGCCGCCGGCCTGCGCACGGTCGTCGTGACCAAGGCGCGCCTCGACGACGGCTCCACCCGCTGGGCCCAGGGCGGCATCGCCGCCGCCCTGGGCGAGGGCGACAGCCCCGAACAGCACATGGACGACACCCTGGTGGCCGGCGCCGGGCTGTGCGACGTGGACGCGGTGCGGATCCTCGTCACCGAGGGGCCCGACGCCGTACGCCGCCTGATCGAGACCGGCGCGCACTTCGACGAGTCCACCGAGGGCGAACTGGCGCTCACCCGCGAGGGCGGCCACCACCGCCGCCGTATCGCCCACGCGGGCGGCGACGCGACCGGCGCGGAGATCTCCCGTGCCCTCGTGGAGGCGGTACGCGCGCGTGGCCTGCGCACGATCGAGAACGCCCTGGTCCTGGACCTCCTCACGGACGCCGACGGCCGCACGGCGGGCGTCACCCTGCACGTCATGGGCGAGGGCCAGCACGACGGGGTGGGCGCGGTGCACGCGCCGGCGGTGGTGCTCGCGACCGGCGGCATGGGCCAGGTCTTCTCGGCGACGACCAACCCCTCGGTCTCCACCGGCGACGGCGTGGCCCTCGCCCTGCGCGCGGGCGCGGAGGTCAGCGACCTCGAATTCGTCCAGTTCCATCCCACGGTGCTGTTCCTGGGCCCGGAGGCGGAGGGCCAGCAGCCCCTGGTCTCCGAGGCGGTACGGGGCGAGGGCGCGCACCTGGTGGACGCCGGCGGCGTGCGCTTCATGGTGGGGCAGCACGAGCTCGCCGAACTCGCTCCCCGGGACATCGTCGCCAAGGGCATCATGCGGCGTATGCAGGAGCAGAACGCCGAGCACATGTTCCTCGACGCCCGGCACTTCGGCGCCGACATGTGGGAGCACCGCTTCCCCACGATCCTCGCCGCCTGCCGCGCCCACGACATCGACCCGGTCCACGAACCGATCCCGATCGCCCCGGCCGCCCACTACGCCTCCGGGGGCGTCCGCACGGACTCCCAGGGCCGCACGACGGTCCCCGGGCTGTACGCGTGCGGGGAGGTCGCCTGCACGGGCGTGCACGGCGCCAACCGGCTCGCCTCCAACAGCCTCCTCGAAGGCCTGGTCTACGCAGAGCGCATCGCCCACGACATCGCGGTGACCCACCGCCGCGACGACCTCCACGCGCGTGTGCCGGCCCCCCTCCTGCACCCGGAGCAGCCCGCGCACCCCCTCCTCGCCCCCGAGGACCGCTTCACGATCCAGCGGATCATGACCGAGGGCGCCGGGGTCCTGCGCTCCGCCGACTCCCTCACCAAGGCGGCCGAGCAGCTCCACCGCCTGCACGCCGACGCCCGTGAGGCCCTGCACGAGAACGGCAAGACGGCCGAGCCCGGCGTGGACACCTGGGAGGCCACCAACCTCCTGTGCGTGGCCCGCGTCCTGGTGGCCGCCGCACGGCTCCGCGAGGAGACCCGAGGCTGCCACTGGCGGGAGGACCACCCCGACCGTGACGACAGCACGTGGCACCGCCACATCGTCGTGAGGCTGAATCCGGACCGCACACTCGCCGTACGCACCACCGATACCGCAGACTTCCCCCCAACCCTCCCCCAAGTTCTCGGCTCCGCTCGAGCAGGGGGCACCCCCATGCACCACCCGGCGCAGCGTCCCCAGGAGCAGTGACAGCAGTGAGCACCCCCGACCTTCCCCTCGTCCCGTCCGACGGCTGCGGTGACGGCTGCGCCTGCGGCGCCGGCGAGGAATACCTGGAGTGCGGCCTCGACCCCGCACTCGCCCAGCTGCTGGCCGACGCCGGACTCGACCCCGTGGAGGTCGAGGACATCGCCAACATGGCCGTCCAGGAGGACCTCGCGGGCGGCGTGGACGTGACGACGGTCGCGACCATCCCCGAGGACGCGGTGGCGACGGCCGACTTCGTGGCACGCGAGGCGGGCGTCGTGGCGGGCCTGCGGGTCGCCGAGGCCGTGATGTCGATCGTCTGCGAGGACGAGTTCGAGGTCGAGCGGCACGTCGAGGACGGCGACCGCGTGACGGAAGGCCAGAAGCTCCTCTCCCTCACCACCCGCACCCGGGACCTGCTCACCGCCGAACGCAGCGCGCTCAACCTCCTGTGCCGCCTGTCGGGCATCGCGACGGCCACCCGCGCGTGGGCGGACGTACTCGACGGCACGACGGCGAAGGTCCGCGACACCCGAAAGACCACGCCGGGCCTGCGCTCCCTCGAGAAGTTCGCCGTCCGTTGCGGCGGCGGCGTCAACCACCGCATGTCCCTCTCCGACGCGGCCCTGGTCAAGGACAACCACGTGGTCGCCGCGGGCGGCGTCGCCCAGGCCTTCCAGGCCGTCCGGGAGACCTTCCCGGACGTCCCGATCGAGGTCGAGGTCGACACGCTGCACCAGCTCCGCGAGGTCGTGGACGCCGGCGCCGACCTGATCCTGCTGGACAACTTCACGCCGGGCGAATGCGAGGAGGCGGTCGCCCTCGTGCACGGCCGCGCGGCCCTGGAGGCATCCGGCCGCCTCACCCTCGACAACGCCAAGGCATACGCCGACACCGGGGTCGACTACCTGGCCGTGGGCGCCCTGACGCACTCCGCGCCGATCCTGGACATCGGCCTGGATCTGCGAGCGGCGGAGTAGGGAGGGGGAACCGGCCATGCTGCTGACGATCGACGTAGGCAACACGCACACGGTCCTGGGCCTGTTCGACGGCGACGAGATCGTCGAGCACTGGCGCATCTCCACCGACGCCCGCCGCACGGCGGACGAGCTGGCGGTGCTCCTGCAGGGCCTGATGGGCATGCACCCGCTCCTCGGCGACGACCTGGGCGACGGCATCGACGGCATCGCGATCTGCGCGACGGTCCCCTCGGTGCTGCACGAACTCCGCGAGGTGACCCGCCGCTACTACGGCGACGTCCCCGCCGTCCTCGTCGAACCGGGCGTCAAGACGGGCGTCCCGATCCTCACGGACAACCCCAAGGAGGTCGGCGCCGACCGCATCATCAACGCCGTGGCGGCGGTCGAACTCTTCGGTGGCCCGGCCATCGTGGTCGACTTCGGCACGGCGACGACGTTCGACGCGGTCAGCGCGCGCGGGGAGTACGTCGGCGGCGTCATCGCCCCCGGCATCGAGATCTCCGTCGAGGCCCTCGGCGTCAGAGGCGCCCAGCTCCGCAAGATCGAGGTTGCCCGCCCCCGCAGCGTGATCGGCAAGAACACGGTCGAGGCCATGCAGTCCGGCATCGTCTACGGCTTCGCGGGCCAGGTCGACGGAGTCGTCAACCGCATGGCCCGCGAACTCGCGACCGACCCCGACGACGTCACAGTGATCGCGACGGGCGGCCTGGCCCCCATGGTCCTGGGCGAATCCTCGGTCATCGACGAACACGAACCGTGGCTGACCCTGATAGGCCTCCGCCTGGTCTACGAACGCAACGTCTCCCGCATGTAGCCCGCCGCGACGGGCGCCGCCGCGCCCACCCGTGCCCGGGGGTGTCCGCCCGCAGCGGTTGGCGCGTCAACACGGGCGAGTCGGTAAGGAACCGATTCCGCACCGTTCCGAGGACGGTCACCCCCCGGCACGGCCCCGACACGAACCCGCACCTTGGGCGCCACAGCAACCAAGCACCCACCCGCACCGGCGGCGCAGGCACCCCCACGGCCCCGTCCACCCGAGTGGCACCCACGCCACACCCACCCTCCTACCACCCGGTTTGTCTGATTAGCGCGTATCGTCGCCGCATGCCCACGCCACACGGATCCCGCGGCGGCATGGCGTTCGGTGCGGCGGAGCTGCGTGTGCTCCGACGCGCTCTCGCCCTTGCCCTCCACCCCGGCCAGACCTCGGCCGAGGACGTCCAGGACTGCCATCGCCTGGCCGAGTCGCTCGACGAGGCAATGCGCGAGGGCGCCCGCCTGCGGGCCTTCCTCGTGGCCGACCTGGCCCGCTACCGCGCCGCCCTCCCAGGCACCGCGGCCGGCTACCTCACGCTCCTGGAGGAGGCCCTGCGCGCCGGACACCGCCCCCATCCCGACGACCTGGCCGCCCTCCGCGCCCTCCGCGGCAACCCCACGGCCGCCGCGCTCCTGGACCACTGTCAGCGCCTCGCCGAACAGGACGTCCGTGCGCGCCTCACCCGCAGCGCTCTCTCGCCCACCCCCACCCCGGCACTCACGCCCACGCCCCGTATCCCGGCCACCCGCACCCACCTCCACGCCCTCCCCGGCGGCCTGGCGAACCTCACGTTCGCCCCCACCCCCCACGCCGACGCGGAGAACCCCGCCGAACCGGAGCGCAAACCCGAGAAGCGGCCGGCCGAGAAGCCCGGCCCACCCTCCCCGGCCGCCCCCGGACCCACCCCGAAGCCCACCCGCCGCCCCGTCCCCACCCCGGGCGAGGTCTTCCCCCGCCGCAAGCCACCTCAGCCCCCGGCGACGCCTTCGCAGCAGCTCGCGGCGGTCTGAAGTCCAGGCGCGGCCCCGGGCACCCGGCCCGGCCGCCCGCCACTACCCTGGACCCATGGACTACGTCTCCGCGCTTCTCCCCCCGGCCGTCATGGCCGTCTTCTTCATCGGCGTGATCCGGGTGATCGTGAAGACCCAGGGCGGCGCCAACAAGGCCAAGGAGGACGCGGCCGTCGACGCCGCCCTCGCCCGCGCGGAGGGCACCCGCCGGTCCTCCGCGACAGGCGACGCCTGACAGGCGGCACCACCCCGGCCGAAGCGCCTCCGCCCCACCCGCGCCACCCAGGGCGTACGACTCCCCTTCAGGGTCGTACGCCCTTTTTGTTCTCCTTCACACAGAAAAGTTCCCGTCCAGCACGCCATAACCCGGATTTACCACTATTGTGCTGAACTGTGCCTCGCCCATTGGGAGAACTCGAAGACGCGGTCATGACGCGGGTGTGGAAGTGGAACCGCCCGGTGACCGTTCGAGAAGTCCTGGAAGATCTTCAGCAGGGACGGACCATCGCCTACACCACGGTGATGACCGTTTTGGACAATCTCCATCAGAAGGGCTGGGTGCGCCGCGAGGCGGAAGGGCGGGCCTATCGATATGAGGCGGTCTCCACCCGAGCCGCCTACGCCGCGGCCCTGATGAACGACGCATGGTCGCAGAGCGACAACGCCGCGGCCGCGCTGGTCGCCTTCTTCGGCATGATGAGCGAGGAACAGCGCCAGGCGCTGCGCGACGCGGTACGCATCGTGAACATCCCGGAAACCCCCGAGCCGGCCCCCAGCCCCCCCGGGCCGCTCCAGAGCACCGAACGAGCCCAACCGCCCGAAGCCACGAATACCCGCCCCGATACCCGGGACGAGAACCGCACCGACGTCCAGAACGACAACCACGGCGACAAGCCCACCGGCCCCTCCACCGAGATGTCCACGGACACGTCCACCGGCATCTCTGCCGAGAACCCCGGCTCCGCCCCGGAGGCTTCCGGGCGATAGCGTCCGCTCATGTCCGCAGAGAGCCCCTCCGCCGAGAACCCCGAAGTCACCGCTAAAGCCATCACCGTCCGCCGGGCCCGGACCAGCGATGTCCCCGCCGTCCGCCGACTCCTCGACTCCTTCGTCCGCGGCGGCATCCTGCTCGACAAAGCCACGGTGACGCTTTACGAGGACATCCAGGAGTTCTGGGTCGCGGAACGGGACGACAACGCCGAGGTCGTCGGCTGCGGCGCACTGCACGTGATGTGGGAAGACCTCGCGGAAGTCCGCACTCTCGCCGTGAAGCCCGGCCTCAGGGGCGCCGGCGTCGGTCATCGGTTGCTGGAGAAGTTGCTGCAGACCGCACGGTGGCTCGGTGTTCGCCGGGTTTTCTGTCTGACCTTCGAAGTCGACTTCTTCAGCAGGCACGGCTTCGTGGAGATCGGTGAGACCCCGGTGGACACCGAGGTGTACGCGGAGCTGCTGCGTTCCTATGACGAGGGCGTCGCGGAGTTCCTGGGCCTCGAACGAGTGAAACCGAACACCTTGGGCAACAGCCGGATGCTTCTGCATCTGTGATCGCCGGGGTATGCCGACGGTTTGCGGGGGAGTATGCCGGGGGGATGTCGACGGGCTATGTCGGGGAGGTATGTCCGCGGGTATGCCCGAGAGTATGCCCGGAGTATTCCGCCCGAGCCCGCTGCCCGGGTTCCCTATGTCCGAAACGCGCATGTTTCCGGGCGAGGGTCGTCCACCGGTCTCTCCCGGGGGGTTTGTGTTTTTCCAGCAAAAGCGGTTTGCTTTCCGACGTACTGCAGTACTGCATATAACAGGGGGCGGCGAAACGGCGGACGCCGCAGACCCTCGGCCCTCAACGTTATCGATGAAAGGAAATGCGGTGGCACAGAAGGTTCAGGTCCTTCTTGTCGACGACCTCGACGGCGGCGAGGCGGACGAGACGGTGACGTTCGCGCTGGACGGTAAGACGTACGAGATCGATCTCACGACCACCAATGCGGACAAGTTGCGCAGCCTTCTTGACCCCTATGTGAAGGGTGGTCGGCGTACTGGCGGCCGTGCTTCCGGAGGGCGCGGAAAGGCGCGTGCCGCGTCCGGTGGCGGCCAGGACACCGCTGCGATCCGTGCGTGGGCGAAGGAGAACGGTTACGAGGTCAACGACCGTGGTCGTGTTCCCGCGTCCATTCGCGAGGCTTACGAGAAGGCCAACGGCTGAGCACACGCGCGTCGCAGCCGGATCCGGTGGCAGTGAGTCGCCACCGTGTCCAGCAGCCGTACGAGATCGGGGGCGCCCCCAACGCCCCCCATGGCCGACAGCGTCGGCAGCGAGGCCTCGACCTCGCACCCCGGCTCGGGGGGCCGCAGCCACACAGCGGCCCCCTGCAGAGAACTCCAGCGGTCCCCGTGACAACTCCGGCAGTCCCCCTGACAGCCTCGGTCGTCCCCGTGACAGCCCCGGGAGCAGCCCCAGGGATCCCCGGAGCCACCACCCCCCTCGGGGTCAGCGATGAGCTCCTCGCCGCTCCAGCCGGCCGCGTCGCCGCCCGGCGGAAGCGGAGCCTCCGTGGAGGCGCTCCCGCCCTCCCCGCCGACGACCCGCAGATCCAGCGGCAGGCCACCCCACTCCAGCCAGTCCAGCACCCCCGGCAGCTCCTCCGCGCTCCCCGGCGCCACCAGCAGCCGCATCCGGTCACCCTGGACGGCCACCGGAGACCCCGGAACAAGGTGCCGCAGACCCGCGAGGCCCGCCTCGACCGCTACGTCCAGGACGTCGAAGCGCGAGCCCACCGACAGGTGGAGCGGGGTGCCCGGCACGGTCGGCCAGCCCAGCTCGTGCTCGTACCACCGCCTCACCCGATCGCCCTGATGGGAAGGGCGCCGTGGGGGCGGAACCCAGGGCATTGCGCCAACCATGCCAAGTGAAACCGTCAAAACCGCGTTCGAGTTACGCTGGGTGTTGCTGTTGATGCGCAGAGTGGCGAAAAAGGGGGCGTGTGGGGGTGCGGGGTGGCGCAAGGTTGTTCGCCCATAGCGGAGGGAACGGGGGCGCACGGCATGGACTGTCAGTGCGAGCGGGTAAGACATCCCTAGTGAGAGGGGGCGACACGCAGGCGAGGCCGTCTCGCGTTCGCCATCGGCGTACTGATGGTGGGGGTAACTGCCTGGCCTGCGGGAACATCGTCTCGCACCATCGGGTTGGAGCAGATGTCGGCGTTCGGGGTCAGGAGGCCATCGACGGTGTCGGCAGTTGGAATGAGCGGTCCCCGCTTGCGGGACTAAGCTGCGGAAGGACAGGGAGGGGAAGTTCCCCCCACTGCCTGACCGCTCTGAGGAGCGATTAACGATGTTCGAGAGGTTCACCGACCGCGCGCGGCGGGTTGTCGTCCTGGCTCAGGAAGAAGCCCGGATGCTCAACCACAACTACATCGGCACCGAGCACATCCTCCTGGGCCTGATCCATGAGGGTGAGGGTGTCGCCGCCAAGGCCCTTGAGAGCCTCGGGATTTCGCTCGAGGCGGTCCGCCAGCAGGTGGAGGAGATCATCGGCCAGGGCCAGCAGGCCCCGTCCGGGCACATCCCCTTCACCCCCCGTGCCAAGAAGGTCCTGGAGCTGTCGCTCCGCGAGGCCCTTCAGCTGGGCCACAACTACATCGGCACGGAGCACATCCTGCTCGGCCTGATCCGTGAGGGCGAGGGCGTCGCCGCCCAGGTCCTGGTCAAGCTGGGCGCAGATCTCAACCGGGTGCGGCAGCAGGTGATCCAGCTGCTCTCCGGTTACCAGGGCAAGGAGACCGCCGGCGCCAGTGGCGGTCCTGCCGAGGGCACCCCCTCCACGTCCCTGGTCCTCGACCAGTTCGGCCGGAACCTCACCCAGGCCGCTCGTGAGTCCAAGCTCGACCCGGTCATCGGGCGCGAGAAGGAGATCGAGCGGGTCATGCAGGTGCTGTCCCGCCGTACAAAGAACAACCCGGTCCTGATCGGTGAGCCCGGCGTCGGCAAGACCGCCGTAGTCGAGGGCCTCGCTCAGGCCATCGTCAAGGGCGAGGTGCCCGAGACCCTCAAGGACAAGCACCTCTACACCCTGGACCTCGGCGCGCTGGTCGCCGGCTCCCGCTACCGCGGTGACTTCGAGGAGCGCCTGAAGAAGGTGCTCAAGGAGATCCGCACCCGCGGCGACATCATCCTGTTCATCGACGAGCTGCACACGCTGGTCGGTGCGGGTGCCGCCGAGGGCGCCATCGACGCCGCGAGCATCCTCAAGCCGATGCTGGCCCGTGGGGAGCTGCAGACCATCGGCGCCACCACGCTGGACGAGTACCGCAAGCACCTGGAGAAGGACGCGGCCCTTGAGCGCCGCTTCCAGCCCATCCAGGTCGCGGAGCCGTCCCTGCCGCACACCATCGAGATCCTCAAGGGTCTGCGGGACCGGTACGAGGCGCACCACCGCGTCTCCATCACCGACGAGGCACTGGTCCAGGCCGCAACCCTGGCCGACCGGTACATCTCGGACCGCTTCCTGCCGGACAAGGCGATCGACCTGATCGACGAGGCCGGTTCCCGGATGCGCATCCGCCGGATGACCGCTCCGCCGGACCTGCGCGAGTTCGACGAGAAGATCGCCGGTGTCCGCCGGGACAAGGAGTCCGCGATCGACTCGCAGGACTTCGAGAAGGCGGCCTCCCTGCGCGACAAGGAGAAGCAGCTCCTGGCCGCGAAGGCGAAGCGGGAGAAGGAGTGGAAGGCCGGCGACATGGACGTCGTCGCCGAGGTCGACGGCGAGCTGATCGCCGAGGTCCTCGCCACGGCCACCGGCATCCCGGTCTTCAAGCTGACGGAGGAGGAGTCCTCGCGTCTGCTCCGCATGGAGGACGAGCTCCACAAGCGGGTCATCGGCCAGGTCGACGCCGTCAAGGCGCTGTCGAAGGCGATCCGCCGTACGCGTGCCGGTCTGAAGGACCCGAAGCGTCCGGGTGGCTCGTTCATCTTCGCCGGCCCCTCCGGTGTCGGTAAGACCGAGCTGTCCAAGGCCCTCGCCGAGTTTCTCTTCGGTGACGAGGACGCGCTGATCTCCCTCGACATGTCGGAGTTCAGCGAGAAGCACACGGTGTCGCGTCTCTTCGGCTCGCCCCCCGGTTACGTGGGCTACGAAGAGGGTGGCCAGCTGACCGAGAAGGTCCGCCGCAAGCCGTTCTCCGTCGTCCTCTTCGACGAGGTGGAGAAGGCCCACCCGGACATCTTCAACTCGCTGCTGCAGATCCTGGAGGACGGTCGCCTGACCGACTCCCAGGGCCGGGTCGTCGACTTCAAGAACACGGTCATCATCATGACGACCAACCTCGGCACCCGGGACATCTCCAAGGGCTTCAACCTGGGCTTCGCGGCGCAGGGTGACACGAAGTCCAACTACGAGCGCATGAAGAACAAGGTCTCGGACGAGCTCAAGCAGCACTTCCGGCCCGAGTTCCTCAACCGCGTCGACGACGTGGTCGTCTTCCCGCAGCTGACCCAGGGCGACATCCTGCGGATCGTCGACCTGATGGTCGGCAAGGTGGACGAGCGCCTGAAGGACCGGGACATGGGCATCGAGCTCTCCCAGTCCGCCAAGGAGCTGCTGGCACAGAAGGGTTACGACCCCGTGCTGGGTGCCCGGCCGCTGCGCCGCACCATCCAGCGCGAGATCGAGGACTCCCTGTCGGAGAAGATCCTCTTCGGCGAGCTGCGTCCCGGCCACATCGTGGTCGTGGACACCGAGGGTGAGGGCGACAGCAAGACCTTCACCTTCCGCGGCGAGGAGAAGTCGGCCCTGCCGGACGTCCCGCCGATCGAGCAGGCGGCCGGCGGAGCGGGTCCGAACCTGAGCAAGGACGCGTAACGCCGCACACGTGAGGGGCCGGTGCCGTCGAGGCACCGGCCCCTTTCGCATGCCCGGGTGCTACGACAGCTGGCCGTCGTAGTCCGGCAGCTTGTAGGTCTTCTCGGCGTGGCCGCCCGACAGGTCGGTGGTGTTGTTGCCGATGTTGGCGATGATCGTGTAGCCCTTGGACTCGATGTTCACCCGCTGGGCCGTCTTGTAGTCGGCGACGTTCTTGAAGAGGTCGAAGAAGCCGCGGACGTAGAGGCCGTCGACCTCGTAGCCGACCTGCTCCAGGTTCCACTCGGTGGGCAGGTGGATGATGCCCGGGCGGGCGGTGACGAAGAAGATGTCGACGCCGCGGTCCTGGGCGTACTTCGCGACGTTCAGGGCGGGCTTGTTGGCCGGCTGCGGGAAGCTGAAGCCGAAGTCGGTCTCCAGCGTGGTGTTGTCGATGTCGAAGACGATCGCCTGCTTCTCGCCCGGCCCGGCCTGGGCGATCCGCTGCTTGAGGTACGGCAGTGCCTGGTCCATCACGGCCTGGCAGTCCCGCTGCCAGGTGGCGTAGTCGACGTCCGCGGCGGCGGTGGCCGCGGTGGTCGAGGCAGTGCTGGTGGCGGCCTCGGCGGGGGCGGCGATGGCCACGAGGGCGGCCGCGGCGAGGGCGGTGGCGGCGGTGCGGCTCGCCCAAGGGTGGCGTCTTGTCATCTGGGGGGTCCCTTCACGTCCGTACACGGTGCGTACGGGGCCGGCATGTCGTGTGCATGGTCGTGCGTGAGGGTGGCGCGAGGGGAACCGTAGGGTTACTGCACGGTAGGTGTACAGAGGTGTGCGTCACACAACGCCGTGGATCCTGCTCAACGACGGTGACACCGGGAGGAGTTCGCGTATCCCGTCCGGTACGTCGGTGATGCCGGCGGCCAGGTTGATGGTGACCTCGCGCAGGTCGGGAAACAGGGTGCGCACACCTGAAATGTCCTCGGTGCCGTGGAAGTTGTTGAGGCGCAGCTTGGTGACCCCGGGCAGGGGTGGGCCCTGCCAGCCGACGAGCTCCCAGTTGATGCGCAGTTCCCGCAGGTCCGGGAGCCGGGCGATCTCCTCGTAGTCCTCCGGGTCCAGCGCTTCGTAGAGGGTGGCCAGGCTCAGTGCTCGCAGGGAGCGGAACCGGTGCAGGCCCCGCAGCCCGCTGTGCCGGAGAGCGAGCTTGGTGAAGCGCAGATAGCGCAGCGGCGGTTCCGTCGGAATGGCCTCGTCCAGGGACTCCGCCTCCAGCGGCACGCCGATGTCGAGCGAGTGGAGCGTCGGGCTATCGGCGAGGGCGAACATTGCGCCGGGACGTACGAGGCCAGGCAGGTCGTGCAACGCCAGCCAGGCGAGCGGGATGCCGGCCAGCGGGCGGAGTTCCCGTACCTCCGGGCACTGATGGATGGT
The DNA here is from genome assembly GCF_042731435.1 of Streptomyces sp. NPDC059861. Lineage (NCBI taxonomy): Bacteria > Bacillati > Actinomycetota > Actinomycetes > Kitasatosporales > Streptomycetaceae > Streptomyces > Streptomyces sp. NPDC059861. Next base: position 117,470 of record NZ_JBHWJQ010000019.1, read on the forward strand.
CAGGTCGGTGAGCTGCCGCAGCGTGGTCAGGCAGGTCAGGTCTCGCAGCCGGCCGTTGTTGCGCAGACGCAGCTCCCGCACCTTCCGGGGCACCAGACCGGCGCTCAGTTCCGCTTCCGTGATGTCGCCGACGACGTCGTTGGCCGCCCGGCCGCCCAGTTCACGCAGCTCACGCAGGTGCTCGCCGGAGTGGGCGGTGATGAAGAGGCCGTCCTCGTCCAGGTGCGCGATGACGTCGTCGGCGTACCGCCGGGTCCCGAACCGGTGCCAGGTCCAGGACAGTTGGGCACGCACGTCGAGCGACGGATGGGAGCGGAAGTGGGCGAGGACCGGCACCGCCGCCTCCGTACCGATCAGCGAAGCCGTGATGACGACCGCCCGCGCCTCCTCCTGCCCGAGCCCTTCCGGCCCGGGCAGCAGCTCCAGTGCCAGGGGGCCGACCGAGGCGAGGGCGCGGGCCTCCTCGACCGTCCGGGGCGGGATCAGGGCGGCGGCGTTCCGCTCGACCTCCTCCCGTACCCCGGGGTCGAGCTCGGTCGCGTGCTCCAGGGACGCCAGCGCGAGCAGCCCTACCCGGGCGTGTGCCGCGCCCCCCATCCGGTGCGTCGAGGCCACCAACTCGCGCAGCAGCTGCGCCCGCTCCCGGGGGCGGGCATGGGCCACCGCCATCCGGATCACGTCCGCCCACTGCTCGTCCGCCGCGCCCCGCACCAGCAGGCCGAAGTCCCCGTCCTCCACCGCCGCCTTCGCGCCCAGGTAGTCCTGGAAGGTGCGGTGGACGAACTCCACGGTGCCGGGGGACGGTTCGCGGAGCAGGCCGCTGCGGACCAGCAGATGCCTCAATATCGACGGGGCGTCGCCCTGGGAGGCCGCCGCCGGGAGGGACGGGAGGACGTCGGCGACCAGGCGCTCGGCCCGCTCACGGTCCATCTCGGACTGGTTGTTGCGGATCAGCCAGTACGCGAGGCGCTGGAGCAACTGGATCTGGGGGAGCTCGGTGAGGTGGATGCCGCCGGGCCCGGCCATGTCCCGCTCCTCGTCCCGCCGTGCCAGCAGCATCGACAGGGCGGCGTCGTACAACTCCTGGCGGCCGTACGGGAGATAGCCCCGCCGGTCCCGGTGCAGGGCGCAGATCAGACCGCACATCAGGGGGTTGGTGGCGAGGCGGCCCAGGTCGGGCTTGGTGCGGACGGCGTCGAGAAGGGTGCGTTCGTAGGCGTCGAGGCGGTCGCGGTCCTCGGGGGCGTCGGCGCGGGCGGCGGTGTGCCAGCGCGTGACGAAGGCGGCCACGTCGTCCGTGCTCATCGGGGTCAGCGTCAGCTCGGTGAACCCGTCGGGCGCGAGCCAGTCCTCCCGTACGGCGGAGGGGCGGGAGGTGACCAGCCACTGGTTGCCGGGATAGACGTCCAGCAGGTCGCGCAGCCAGCGGCGGGTGCGTTCGCGCTCGCGTTCGGGGATCTCGTCGATGCCGTCCACCAGAAGCAGTCCCCGGCCCGCGCCGAGCACATGGTCCGCCCAGCCGTCCGGCTGGTTCGCGTGGAAGGGGACGCGTACGGCGGACAGGAAGGCGTCGGGTGCGGGGAGGCCGTCGGGGCGGCGGACCAGGGTGCGCAGCGGCAGGACGAACGGGACGCGGTCGCCGCGCGCGCCCCGGGCCGCGGTGACCGCGACCCACTGGACGAGCGTGGTCTTGCCCGAACCGGCCACCCCGCGCAGCAGCACGCGGTCGTGCTCGGCGAAGGCCTGTTCGGCGCGGAGCGTGAGGGTGGCGGAGGGGAGGCCGTCGGGGCCGGCCGTCTCGCCGTCGGCGGCCGGGTGCAGGGCCTGGAGGCTGAGGTAGGCGGCGTCGAGGGGCCAGCGGTCGGGGGAGTCGACCAGGTCGATGCCGTAGATGGTGAGGTGGCCGTGCTTGGTGGTGACGTACCTCATATAGCGCTGCTCGAAGCCGCTGTCGGAGGCCGGTGCGGTGCGGGCGAGCAGGGCGTCGATCTTGCCGACCAGCTCGCGCTGGCGGCGGGACTGCTCGACCAGGGTGCGGGCGACGAAGGTCGAGCGCTGAGTGAAGAAGTGCAGGATGTGCAGGCAGGCGGTGGTGAGCGTGCCGAGGTAGAAGTGGGCCGCGTCGAGGGAGAGCTCGCGGTCCGGCGTGCCGCTCGCGGCGCGCAGCCGTGCGGCCAAGGCCTCGTGGCCGAGCTCGACCGCCTGTACGTCGGTCATGTCCAGTTCGCCGAGGGCGTACAGGGTGTCGGCGAGGGCGTGCGCCACGGGCTCTTCCTCGGCCGCCCGCAAGGGGCGCTCCCCGCCGCCCTTCAGCGCCTGCCGGACCAGCTCCGTGGCCAGCCGGGTGAGGTCCCCGCGATCCAGTCGCCGCTTCTCGCCGCGGAACGAGACGTACGAGGAGATCCGCACCGGCCGTTCGACCAGCCCGGCGCCCGCGCCCTCGCTCACGAACAGCTTCTTCACGAGCGGCGCGGCCACGGCCGACGCCAGCCGCACGCCGATGACCGACGGTTCCACCCGGCCTCCCCCTGAGCCCTGTTGGCAGGAGACAGCAGAGTAGCGCCGGTCACATTCCGGGGTGCGGGGAGCCTGCCCGCCGGTGACATGCCGCACAGGCGATTTGTCCGGTACTAGCCGGAATAGGAGTGGGATGGATTTGGACAAACAGGATTTTTCACTCACAACTCACGTGTCGGACTATCCAATTTCGAGCCAATCGTCCGGAATAGCTCCTCTGTCAAGAGCCCCGGCGATATGCCTGATTCTACTAGGTTCGGTAGTAGGTCACACGTTTTGGCCTGACCGGGTGCGACAGGTACCAAGGGATGGCCCGCCCGGCAGAAGGCTTTTGCGCCGAGCGGTTCCTTCTGTCCCCGTCCCATGAGGTTTCGCATGTTCACGCGTGTCACGTCCCGTTCGTCCCGTACGCCCCAGCTCCGCACTCGCGCGGCCGTGCTGGCCGCCGGTATCGGCGCCTCGGTCGTGCTGGGGGCCGGGGTCGCGGCCGCCGCCAACACCTCCACGGCCGCTGCCACGACCGCCACCACCGGTGTCGCGCACGCCGTTGAGGCACAGGCCGCGGCTCAGGCGAAGGCGGCCACGGTCGCCGCCGCCAAGAAGGCGAACGCCAAGTCGGTCGCCGCGAAGAAGGCCGTCGGCTGGACCGCCCCGGTCAAGGGCTACAGCCTCAGTGCCAGCTACGCCCAGGCCGGCGGCATGTGGCAGTCCACTCACAGCGGGCAGGACTTCGCCGTCGCCACCGGCACCAAGGTCATGGCCGCGCACGGCGGTACGGTCGTCAAGGCCGGCGGCAACGGCGCCGGTGACGGCCCCGCGTACGGCAACGCCGTCGTCATCAAGCACGGCAACGGCACCTACTCGCAGTACGCCCACCTCTCGCGCATCGACGTGAAGGTCGGTCAGATCGTCGCCGGCGGTCAGCGCATCGCCCTGTCCGGCAACACCGGCAACTCCAGCGGCCCGCACCTGCACTTCGAGATCCGCACCTCCGCCAACTACGGCACGGCGATAGACCCGGTCGCCTTCCTGCGGACCAAGGGCATCACCCTCTGAGCGACGGTGACCTAGGGCGCACCCCTGTGCGCCTGCGTCACCATGTCGACGGCGACTTCGAGGATGGCTTCGCGCTTCTCCTCGGGGTCGCCTTCGAGTTCCTGCATCACGAACACCATCCCCGCGTGCAGCGTGAAGATGGCGCTCACGCACCGGACCTGGTCGGCCAGGGTGGCGTCCCGGTCGATGATGATGTGACGCAGGCCCTTCATGCGTTCCTTGAACAGGTCGCCGATGCGCAACTCCCGTACCGTCGCCTGGTTCTCGTGCATGAAGCGGAACAGCGGCCCGGCGGCGGTGAGGTACTCGCTGTAGCGCCGTACGATCTGCTGCTTCGTCTCCAGGGTGTGCGGCTGGTGGCGGCCCCACTCGATCAGTTCGTCGATCGGCTGCATCACGTCGTCGAAGATGCCGACCAGGATCTCTTCCTTGGTCTTGAAGTGGTAGTAGAGCGCCGCCTTGGTGACGTCCAGGCGCTCGGCGATCTCGCGCAGCGATGTCTTCTCGTAGCCCTGCTCGGCGAAGAGGTCCAGGGCCACGTCCTGGATGCGCTGGCGGGTGTCGCCCCGTCGGCGCTGCTTGGTGCCGTCCATCCTGCCGCCCGTCCTCGCCTTGCCCGGCCACTCCCTGGCAAGGAAAAACTTACTTGACGCCCGGCTAGTTTGCGAGCTACGTTCTCGCGGTAACTAGCCGGGCGGCAAGTAAGTTGGGGGAGCGGTGCAAGAGGGGAAGCAACCGAGGAGCGTGCGGGTGGTCCTGCTCGCCCTGATGATCGCGATGATGCTCGCGATGCTCGACAACATGATCATCGGTACGGCGATGCCGACGATCGTGGGCGAGCTGGGCGGTCTGGAACACCTGTCCTGGGTGGTGACGTCGTACACCCTGGCGACCGCCGCCTCCACCCCGATCTGGGGCAAACTCGGCGACATGTACGGGCGCAAGGGCGTCTTCCTGAGCTCGATCGTGCTCTTCCTGATCGGCTCGGTGCTCAGCGGCATGGCCCAGGACATGGGGCAGCTGATCGCGTTCCGGGCCGTGCAGGGGCTGGGCGCCGGCGGTCTGATGGTCGGCGTCATGGCGATCATCGGTGACCTGATACCGCCCCGGGAGCGCGGCAAGTACCAGGGCATGATGGCTGGCGTCATGGCGCTGGCGATGATCGGCGGCCCGCTGGTCGGCGGCACCATCACCGACCACTGGGGCTGGCGCTGGACCTTCTACATCAACCTGCCGCTGGGCGCGGTCGCGCTGATCGCCATCACCGCCGTGCTGCATCTGCCGAAGAAGCGCTCCGAGGCCCGGATCGACTACCTGGGCGCCGCGCTGCTGACCGTCGGCATCACCGCGATCGTGCTCGTCACCACCTGGGGCGGTACGGAGTACGCCTGGACGTCGGCCGTGATCATGGAGCTGATCGGGATCGGCGTCGCCGCGCTGGTCGGGTTCGTCTTCCGGCAGACGCGGGCCGCCGAGCCGATCCTGCCGCTGCACATCTTCCGCAGCCGGAACTTCACGCTGATGTCCTTCATCGGGTTCGTCGTCGGCTTCGTGATGTTCGGCGCGACCCTCTTCCTGCCGCTCTACCAGCAGTCCGTGCAGGGAGCGTCCGCCACCAACTCCGGACTGCTGCTGCTGCCGATGCTGGGCGCGATGCTCGTCACGTCGATGGTGGCCGGGCGGGTGACCACGCAGACCGGGCGCTACAAGCTGTTTCCGGTGGTGGGCGGTGCGCTGATGGTCGTCGGCCTGTATCTGCTGTCCCTGATGGACACGGAGACCTCGCGGCTGACGTCCGGCGTGTACATGGCCGTGGTCGGGCTCGGCATGGGCTGCCTGATGCAGATCACCATGCTGATAGCGCAGAACAGCGTGGAGATGAAGGACATGGGCGTCGCGTCCTCCTCCACCACCCTCTTCCGCACCCTCGGCTCCTCCTTCGGTGTCGCGATCATGGGCGCGCTCTTCAACCACCGGGTCCAGGACGAGATGGCCCGGCGGGCCGGCGCACTGGGCTCCCAGATGACCGAGCAGTCCGCCCAGCTGGACGCCGCGAGCCTGGCCAAGCTGCCGGAGGCGGCCCGCGAGGCGTACCAGTACGCGGTGACGGCCGGGACGCACGGGGCGTTCCTGCTGGGCGCGGTGGTGGCCGTGCCGGCACTGATCGCGGCGGTGTTCGTGAAGGAGGTGCCGCTGAAGGGGGCGGGGCCGAAGGACGAGGCGGAGCCGGCGGTGGCGCCGGTGACTGAAGCGGTCTGAGTCTCCGGTGGGGGCGGGGCGCGGGGTAAGGCGTCGGCGGGCGATGCGCCGGCGGCCGGTCGCGGAGCCCGGCGGTGATGTCGGTGCCCCGTGTCACGATCGGTCCATGGACAGGACGCGTCAGCTGCGGCTGGCGAAGGACGCGATGGACCGTGACTGGGCCGACCCCGCACTCGACCTGGCCGCGGTCGCCGCGCACGCCGGGTACTCGCGGTACCACTTCGTCCGCGCCTTCAAGGAGGCGTACGGCGAGACACCCGGCCAGTACCTCACCCACCGCCGGATCGAGCGGGCCGAGGACCTGCTGCGCGCCGCCGACCTCACCGTCACGGAGATCTGCAACCTGGTCGGCTTCAGCAGCCTCGGCACCTTCTCGACCCGCTTCAAGGCACGGACCGGCCTGACGCCGAGCGAGTACCGGACGACGCACGTCGGCAGCGGGGCGGCCCTGATACCCGGGTGCTACGCGATGCTCTGGGCCGGCGGCTTCCCGCGCCGTGCGCGGGTGGAGCTCGACGCGGGGGAGCGGGCCGCGGCGATGCCGGCTGAGCCGGTGACCGCGTTGTGAGGACGCTCCAGCAAGGGCGGTGAGCAGTGCAACGCCGACAGCGGCAGCGTCTTGAACGGCAAGGTCGACCTCGAACTCCACCTGACCGGGCAGGGCGTCCTCACCGTCCGGCCGGTCCTGGCGAAGGGGTTCCACGAGCGCTCTGGCATGTTCCGGCCGTCTACGGCGAGGCGCGCGGCGCGGGGCACCTGAGCTCCATCGGGGACGGCGGGGCCGTCGCCGGGGACGCGGGAGGCTGGTCGGCGTCGGCGTCGGCGTCGGCGTCGGTATCGGCGTAGGCATCGGTATCGGCGTCACAAGAAGCTTGCGCGGCCTCGTGGCGTACGAGCGGCTGCCCGCGTCAGCGTGGCACGTCCGTCGCGCGGAGCGCGAGGGCCCAGCCCAGTCGGGCCTCCCCCGACTCCGAAGGCCAGCCCGTGAGTTCGACGATCCGGACGATGCGATTGAGGACCGTGTTGCGGTGGCAGTAGAGCTCCTCGGCGGCCCGCAGGGCCGAGCAGCCGGCGTCCAGCCACACCCGCAGGGTGCGCAGCAGCGCCGGAGCTTCGGAGCCGCACTTCAGAACGCCGTCCAGGTAGTGGGTGACCAGGCGCTCGGCTATCTCCGGGTCGCCGGTCAGTGCCGCCTCCACCAGGCGTTCGTCGAGCTGCGCCACCACTCCGCTGCTCGGCGGCAGCGTGCGCAGGGCGCGTTCCGCCAGCCGCAGGGCGGTGTCCGCCGCGGCCAGTTCCTCGAACGGCGGGGAGATCCCCGCCGTGCCCCCCAACTCCCCGCGCAGCACCCGCGTCAACTCGTACGGCTCGGCGGACCCGAGCCGTACGAGGCCCGCGTACCGCTCGGCCCGGGGACGCCAGAACGACCACATGCCCGCCGTCTGCAGCGCCGGCCCTGGGTGGGGCGGCGCCGCCGGATCCTGGTCGGCCACCACCACGGCGAAGCGGTCGCGCGGGGGCAGACCGAGAGCCGCCGCTGCCGCGGCGGCCACCGCCGGATCACTGCCGCGGCCCTCCAGGAGAGCCTCGAACAGGGCGCCGCGCCGCGAGTCCTGACGGTGGCGCAGCTCCAGCTGGGCGAGCCGGTACGCATCCGACATCACCGTCGAGAAGCGGTCGATGGTCTCCCACAGCGCCCCCGCCACCTCCAGGACCAGGTCCTGGTCGGTCGCCGCCGGGCCGCGCAGCGGCTCCGCCATCGCCTGCCACAGCACCCGGCCGCCGCGCCGGTACGCCTGGAGCACGCTGTCCAGCGGCATGCCCTGCTCCGCCCGCCGCCGCCCCGTCTCGGTGGCGGCGGCCTCGATGTCGCCGACGCTCGTCGGCAGCCCGCCGAAGTCCTCCAGCGCGAGTACGAGGTTGTCGCGGCAGACGGCGCGCAGATCGGTGAGCGAGACCGGGCGGCCGGAAGCGTACGCCGGGCTGTGCGCGCGGATGTCCGCCACCACCTTGCCGGTGAGGCGGTCGATGTCCGCGAGCAGCGTGTGCGCCAGCCGGGAGCGCAGCGACAGTTCCCCATCGGTCATGGCGGCACATTAGGCGTCCGCATCGGCCTGGGGGACGGCGAGGTGCATCCGCCCACGGCGTCCCCCCGGATGCTGGGCAACCGCACACGGATCGCGGCCCGGGCCGTACGGATGCCGAAGGCGTCACACCGGACTCTCGCGCCGCTGCCGGCGGTCCGGCACTGAGCAATTCCGGAGAAGCGCACCGGCCCCTGCCCTGCCTACCGTGACGAACACAAGCCGTTACCCGACGCGGGAGAGCAGAGCGATGATCACCGGCCTGGGAATCACCACCGTGTGGACCTTCGACCAGCAGCGCACCAAGACCTTCTTCACGGAGAAGCTGGGATTCGAGGTGCGCAGCGAGGTGCCGATGGGTGACATGCGGTGGGTCACCGTGGGCGCAAAGGAGCAGCCGGACGTGGAGCTGGCCCTGATGAGCCTGGACGGTCCCGGGCTCGACGCCGAGTCCTCCGAGGCGCTGAAGAAGCTGGTCAGCAAGGGCGTCATCGGCGCGGGCGCGCTACGCACGGACGACTGCCGGGGCGACTACGAGACGTTCCGGGCGCGCGGGGTGGAGTTCCTCCAGGAGCCGCAGGAGCGGCCGTACGGCATCGAGGCGATCTTCCGCGACGACAACGGGAACTGGTACTCCCTGACGCAGCGCAACGAGAAGCTGGACTTTTCGAAGGACTTCGGCTGCTGACCCGGCCCGAGCCCCGCCCGTAGCGTTCGCCCCGCCCGTTCAGCAGGCCTATTCGGCCAGGACCGGATAGCTGCCCGTGTTCGTCGGCGCGTGCTCCGGCAGCCAGAGGACGGCGACCGCGCCCTCGGCCGGTATGTGGTCGGCGGCGCCCGGTGGGCGGACGTTGCGGAAGGTCAGGCGGGCGCCCAGCACCCTGGCCTGGCCGGCCGCGATGGTCAGGCCCAGGCCGTGGCCTACACCGGCGCGGTCCATGCTGCCGGTGCGGAACCGGCTCGGGCCCTGTGCCAGCAGGTCCTCGGGGAAGCCCGGCCCGTGGTCGCGGACGCGGATCACCCGGCCCTCGACGGTGACCTCTATGGGCGGCTTGCCGTGCCGGGCGGCGTTGGCGAGCAGGTTGAACAGCACGCGCTCCAGGCGGCGCGGGTCGGTCGTCACCTCCGACTCGTGCACCACCTGTACGGCGATCCCCGCGTCCTTCGTCGCCACCCGCCGGGCGACGAACTCGCCCAGCATGATGTCCTGCAGCTCGGCCCGCTCGGAGGCCCCGTCGAGCCGGGCCACCTCCAGCACGTCCTCGACCAGCGTGCGCATGGCCTTCGCCCGGTCCAGCACCAGCTCGGTGGGGCGGCCCGGCGGCAGCAGCTCGGCCGCGGTCAGCAGCCCGGTCACCGGGGTGCGCAGCTCGTGCGCGATGTCGGCGGTCACCCGCCGCTCCGCCTCCAGCCGCTGCTGCAACGCGTCCGCCATCGCGTCCACGGCCCGCGCCAGGTCGTCGGTCTCGTCCCGGACGACCCCGCCGATGGCCTCGCGCACCCGCACGTCCGGCTCGCCCTTGGCGACCTGGTTCGCCGCGGAGGCCGCCTTGCGCAGCCGGCGCGACAACTGTCCGCCGACGAGCACGCCGAGCGCGCTGCCACCCAGGACCACCGCGATGGAGCCGATGACCAGCGCCTGGTCGAGGTCCTTGAGGATGTCCGTGCTGCGGTCGGTGAACCCGGTGTGCAGGGACAGCACATGCCCGTCCTTGAGCGGCACCGCGGCCCAGATGTCCGGCCCGCCACCCGCCCGGTCGGTCACGTACGTCGCCCGGCGCCCGGCCCCGACCTTGGCGCGCAGCGCGGACGGCAGGTCCGGGTCGTCGATCTTGATGTCGGGGAAGTTGGGCCGCCCGGACAGCTCGTAGTTGCGCTGGGCGATCTGCACCCGCTCGTCGGCGAGGTCGCGCGCGTTGTCCAGCATCGAGACCCGGGCGGCGTTGTGCACGACCAGGCTGAGCACGATCGCGATCAGCGCGCCGACCAGCGCGATCGCCGCGCTGAGCTTCCACCTGAGTCCCGTACGGATGCCCGTACGCCGCACGCGCGCCCCCACCAGGCGCCGGGTGATCCCCCGCATCTGCGTGTCCCGTCCCGCCCTCAGGCCTTCAGCTTGTAGCCGAAGCCGCGAACCGTCTCGATCCGGTCCTGACCGATCTTCGTTCGCAGCCGCTGCACATGGACGTCGACGACGCGGGTGTCCCCGCCCCAGCCGTAGTCCCAGACCCGCTCCAGCAGCTTGTCCCGGGACAGCACGGTGCCCGGCGCCGAGGAGAACTCCAGCAGCAGCCGCATCTCGGTCGGGGTGAGCGCCACCGGCCGGCCGGCCTTGCGCACCTCCATGCCCTCGGTGTCGACCTCCAGGTCACCGAAGGTCAGCACCCCGCCGTTCGCCGAGGCGTCCGCGTCCTCCGGGCGGCCCGCCGCGCCGCCGCTCGCGTGCCCGAACCGGCGCAGCACCGCCCGGATCCGCGCCACCAGCACGGCGCCGTCGAACGGCTTGGTCACGTAGTCGTCCGCGCCCGCCTCCAGCCCGAGCACCACGTCGATCGAGTCGGCCCGCGCCGACAGCATGATCACCGGGACGGTCGACTCGTCGCGGATACGGCGGCACAGACTGACCCCGTCGAGGCCGGGCACCATGACGTCCAGCAGAGCGATGTCGGGCCGGTTCGCGCGGAACGCCTCCAGCCCCGACAGCCCGTCGGGCATGGCGGTGACCGCGAAGCCGTCCCGCTCCAGGGCGAGCTGGGTGGCCTCGCGGATGACATCGTCGTCCTCGACGAACAGGACGTGGGTCTGGTCTGCCATCCGTGTTCTCAGTCCGTATCCGTTGGGTCGGTACTCGGTACCCGGTCTCGTGCCGGTCCCGGGCCGGTCAGTTGCTCTCGGGCGCCGGGGTCGGTTCCGGGCCGACGACCGTGCTGTAGTCGTTGCGCGTGCGGTACTCCTCGGCGAAACGGCCCGCCGTCCAGCGGTACGTGATCACGTTCTCGCCGGACGGGCTCGACACCGGGTCGCCGCGCTCGTAGACCTGCTTGGTCACCACCAGGTCGCCGCGGTCTATCTCGGCGTAGACCGGAGGCTCCTCGGCCTTGAAGACGTTCTCGTAGGTGCCGTTCTCCTCGCGATACACATACGAGCCGATGCCGACGACGTCACTGCAGGTCACGACGTTGACGACGACGTCCTCGGCGGTACCGCCGGTCAGATCGCCGTAGGACAGGTCGACCGGGTACTCGTCGGCGACGCAGGGCTTCAGGACGCGCTTGACCGCCGCCGAGACCTGCGGATCCGCCTGCAGCAGCTTGACCGCCGTGGCCCGGGTCAGGCTTCTGGACGGCGGCACCGCGGAGACGGGGGCGGCCGGGCTCACCGCCGTGCCCGCCACCGGCTCGTCGTGCGCCGGTCCCTCGTCCCGGGCGCCGGTGCCGCCCGTCGCGCAGGCGGACAGTAAAAGGCTGAGGGTGGTGAGCACGGACGCCGCCGTGGTCACCGCCTGGAAGGTACCTCGGGCCGGGGTGAGCCCGGGGCCGGTGCCGACACCGGCCCTGCCGGTCAGGCCGCGCAACGCTCCCGCTCCTCACGCTCCAGCGCGCGTGCGTCCAGGTCGCGGGCCTCCAGCTCCTCGCGGAGCCGGGCGAGCGCCCGGTGCAGCGTGCTCTTGACCGTTCCGGCCGACATGCCGAGGGCGGCGGCCGTCTCCTCAGTGGACATCTGCTCCCAGTGTCGCAGCACGACGACACTGCGCTGCTTGGGGGCGAGCACCTTCATGACGTCCATCAGCAGGGCGCGGTCCGCGTGCTGCTCCGAGGAGTCGTCCACGCACGACTCGGGGAGCTGCTCGGTGGGAACCTCCTCCAGCTTACGGGCCCGCCACCACTCGGTCCGCGTGTTGATCATGACCCGGCGCAGATAGGCGTCCGCGAGCCGCTTGTCGGCTATGCCGTCCCAGCGGCCGAATGTCCGCGCCAGTGCCGTCTGGAGCAGATCCTGGGCGTCGACCGGGTCCGGGACCAGCCGCCGGGCACTGCGCAGCAGCGCGTCCTGCCGGGTGCGGACGTACTCCTCGAACCCGAGCACCTCGCCCACGTCACCCTGCGACATGATCAACCGCCTCCATCCCCGTTTTCCTTGGCTGTGCCCCCCTGCCGGGCACGGAAATGAAGCTACGGAGGCGTTGTCACGGGGCTGTGCGAAGCAGCCTGCGGTGAACGCTCGGCTGTCCGTCGGTTGTGTAACGGAAGTAGGAAACGGTTAAGTGCGCAAGGCAGTTGGGGCGGTTATGGGATGATTTGGGCGGTGGAGGGGTGGCCAGCTTTGTGACATGAAGGTGCGCCGGGTTGTGTTCCCTCTGTGCGTCAGCTCAGCGGCAGCCGGTACAGGCCGCCCGGCAGCGGCTCCACCAGACCGTCGGAGACCAGGCCGTCCAAGGCGCGGGCGCGCTGGACGGGCTCGTGCCACACGCGGTCCAGACGCGCCTGCGGGACGGGCGCGTGCGCCTCGCGCAGCACGGCCAGCAGCTTGCCCCGCACCTGGCGGTCCGTGCCGGCGTACGTCTGGGCGCGCCGCGGCGGGCCCTCGTGCTCCGGCTTGCCCGCCAGTCGCCACGCGCACTGTGCGGCGATCGGGCAGTGGTGGCAGCTCTCGTTCTTGGCCGTGCAGACCAGCGCGCCCAGCTCCATCGAGCCGGCGGCCCAGCGGGCGGCGATCGCCTCGTCGTCCGGGAGCAGGGCCCTGGCCAGCCTGCGCTCGGCGGCCGTCGTCGCGTTCGGCGGGTACTGCACGCCGGTGACCGCGCGGGCGAACACCCGGCGGACGTTGGTGTCGAGCACGGCGTGGCGCTGCCCGTAGGCGAACGACGCCACCGCCGCCGCGGTGTACTCGCCGATGCCGGGCAGCGCGAGGAGCTGCCCGTGGTCGGTGGGCACGTCGCCGCCGTGCCGTTCCGTTATGGCCACGGCGGCGCCGTGCAGACGCAGGGCGCGGCGCGGGTAGCCGAGCCGGCCCCAGGCGCGGACGGCCTCGCCGGGGGCCTCCTTGGCGAGGCCGGCGGGGCGCGGCCAGCGGGCCAGCCACTGCTCGTAGATGGGCAGCACGCGGTTGACCGGGGTCTGCTGGAGCATGAACTCGCTGACCATCACGCCCCACGCGCCGGCCTCCGGCCGCCGCCAGGGCAGGTCGCGCGCGTGCTCGTCGAACCAGGCGATGACGGGGGAGTGGAGGTCCTCCCCGCTCGGGGAGCCGGTGACGGCCTCGGCGGGGCTGGTGTGCGGGGGCTTCGTGGGAGCAGTCATGGCAGTTCCGATCCTGCCATGCCGGTGCGGATCGGCCGTGCTGCTGCGAAGCGTTTCGCGGCCCGGCAGACACGGGCCCAGGGCGCGGGTCCCGGGGGCGCCCGGACCCACCGCTGTGCCCTCGCATCCAACTCTCGTGCGCCCGCGCGGCGTTTCCGGGATGATGATCCGGAAAAGTTGTGGCTCCAGGCGGCGGGTGGGGCCGGTGACGCCACCGATCTCTCGTACAGTTTGCGCCGTGGGATCTCTGCGCAATCCGGTCGGGCCGCTTCCCTCCTCCATCTACTGGCGACGGAGGGTGATCATGCTGTCCGTGGTCGCCCTGCTGGCCCTGCTGGTCACCTGGGTCGTGACCTCCGGTGGCGGCGGTGGGAGCGGCAACGGCGCAGGGGGCTCCGACGGCAAGAATCCCGCGCCCTCCATCACGCCGGGCCCGTCCGGTTCCGGTCCCGCGATCAGCGAAGCGCCCGGCGGACGTGACGAGTCGGGCGACGAGGGCTCCGGCGGGAGCGACGCCGGGGACGGATCGGACGACGGTACGGGTGACGGCGCCGGCGCGGGTTCGGGTGACGGCGAGGGGGCCGGCGGATCGGACGGTGCGGGCGCCGGCGGTTCGGGTGCGGACTCCTCCGGCGGTGGCGTCGGTACGGGCGACGCGCTGCCGGCCGGGTCCTCGCTGCCCAACTGCGCGCCGAACACGGTGACGTTGACCCTGCGCAGCGTGCGCAACGCCTACTCGCCCGACGAGACGCCGGCGTTCCGGCTGACGGCGAAGAACACCTCCAGCGGTGACTGCAAGGTCGATCTGGGGCCGAAGGGCACGGTGCTGACGGTCACTCAGGCCGCGGGTGACGACGACGCGTACTGGTCGTCGGCCGACTGCCCCAAGGGCTCCGGGAGCCTGCTGTACCGGGTGCCGGCGGGGAAGAGCATCACGTACACCGTGGAGTGGGACCGCAAGCCGAGCGCCCCCGAGTGCGGGACGCCTCCGGCGGGAGTGGCCGGGGCGGGGACCTATCTGCTGGAGGGCAAGGCGGCGGGGTTCGGGACGCTGCGGGCTTCGTTCGTGCTGGACGCCGACTGACCGCTGCGCTTGGCCGGAGGCCGGTGCTGTCAGGTGCGGGCCGTTGTGGCCGGGAGCGGCTGCGGCTGGGGCCGCGGTCGCGCCGTGCGTCGGGTGCGGGTTCGCCGTGGCTGGTCGCCAAGTTCCTCGCGCCCCTGGGAGGCGCGGCCCCTCGGGGCGTTGCCCAGGGCGGCGCTAGACGTAGCGTTCCAGGATCGACGACTCCGCCAGGCGGGACAGGCCCTCGCGGACGCTGCGGGCGCGGGCCTCGCCCACGCCGTCCACCGTCTGGAGGTCGTCGACGCTCGCGGCGAGCAGCTTCTGGAGGCCGCCGAAGTGCTCGACCAGCCGGTCGATGATGGCGCCCGGCAGCCGCGGCACCTTGGCCAGCAGCCGGAAGCCGCGCGGTGAGACCGCGGAGTCGAGGGCCTCGGGGGAGCCGGTGTAGCCCAGAGCCCGGGCCACCGTCGGCAGCTCGAGCAGCTCGGCATGGCTGAGCGCGTCCAGCTCGGCCAGCGCCTCGTCCACCGTGCGCGAGCGCTTGGCCGTGGGCTCGGGGACGTAGTCCCGGACGACCAGCTCCCGCTCGGGCTCCACTCCCGCGATCAACTCGTCCAGCTGGAGTGCGAGCAGGCGACCGTCGGTGCCCAGCTCCACCACGTACTCGGCGATTTCGGTCGCGATCCGGCGCACCATCTCCAACCGCTGCGCCACCGCCGAGACGTCCCGGACCGTCACCAGGTCCTCGATCTCCAGCGCGGACAGCGTGCCCGCGACCTCGTCCAGGCGGAGCTTGTAGCGCTCCAGGGTCGCGAGCGCCTGGTTGGCGCGGGAGAGGATCGCGGCCGAGTCCTCCAGGACGCGGCGCTGCCCGTCGACGTAGAGGGCGATCAGCCGCATGGACTGGGAGACCGAGACCACCGGGAAGCCGACCTGTTTGCTGACGCGGTCCGCGGTGCGGTGGCGGGTGCCGGTCTCCTCGGTCGGGATCGTCGGGTCGGGGAGCAGCTGCACGCCGGCCCGGAGGATCTTCGACAGGTCGGAGGAGAGCACGATGCCGCCGTCCAGCTTGCACAACTCGCGCAGCCGGGTGGCCGTGAACTCGACATCCAGGACGAATCCACCCGTGCACATGGACTCGACGGTCTTGTCGGAGCCGAGCACGATCAGGCCGCCGGTGTTGCCGCGCAGGACGCGCTCCAGGCCGTCGCGCAAGGGCGTGCCGGGGGCGACGGCGCTCAGCGAGGCGCGCATCAGGCCATCGGAACCGGCACTCCCGCCGTACTTTCCGGGAGCTGCTGCCCGGTCGTTGGCTGCCACTGCACTCCTCCGGTCGCAGGTTGTGGGGCGCTCCCGGATCCGCACGCGGTTCGTACGGACGGGCGAGACCAGGGCAAAGTCTACCGGCGGTCCTCCGCGTCCTGGGGGGCCTCTCGGCGACGGGAGCGGGGCAGCACCCTCAGGGCGTCCCCTATGTCCGCGACCTCCAGCACCTTCATACCGGCCGGGACCTTCCCCGGGTCGCCCGGCACGAGGGCGTGCGTGAAGCCCAGCCGGTGCGCCTCGGCGAGCCTGCGCTGCACGCCGGTGACCCGCCTGACCTCGCCCGCGAGGCCGACCTCGCCGATCGCGACGAGGTTCTTCGGCAGCGGGGTGTCGCTGGCGGCGGAGGCCAGCGCCAGGGCGATGGCGAGGTCGGCGGCCGGCTCGGAGAGCTTCACCCCGCCGACCGTCGCGGAGTAGATGTCCCGTTTGCCCAGCGCGCTGATCCGCCCGCGCTGCTCCAGCACCGCGAGCATCATCGAGACGCGGGAGGTCTCCAGGCCGGAGGTCGTACGGCGCGGGGAGGGGATCTGGGAGTCGACCGTGAGCGCCTGGACCTCGGCCACCAGGGGGCGGCGACCCTCCAGGGTGACGGTCAGGCAGGTGCCCGGGACTGGTTCGGCACGACGTGTCAGGAAAAGTCCGCTCGGGTCCGCAAGGCCCGTGATGCCCTCGTCGTGCAGCTCGAAGCAGCCGACCTCGTCCGTGGTGCCGTAGCGGTTCTTGACGCCTCGTACGAGCCGCAGGCGCGCGTGCCGGTCACCCTCGAAATGCAGCACGACGTCGACGAGGTGCTCCAGGAGGCGGGGGCCCGCGATCGCGCCGTCCTTGGTGACATGGCCCACCAGGAGCGTGGACATGCCGCGTTCCTTGGAGGCGCGGATCAGAGCGCCGGCCACCTCCCGCACCTGCGCCATGCCGCCGGGCGCGCCGTCGATCTCGGGGGAGGCCACCGTCTGCACCGAGTCCATGATCAGCAGCGACGGCTTCACCGCGTCCAAGTGACCCAGCACGGCGGACAGATCGGTCTCGGCGGCGAGATAGAGGTGGTCGTCGATGGCGTGGATGCGGTCGGCGCGCAGCCGGACCTGGCTCGCCGACTCCTCGCCGGTCACATAGAGGGTGCGGTGCTCGTCGCTGGCCGCCTTGGCCGCCACGTCCAGCAGCAGCGTCGACTTGCCGACGCCGGGCTCGCCCGCGACCAGCACCACCGCGCCGGGCACCAGACCGCCGCCGAGCACCCGGTCCAGCTCGGGCACACCGGTGGAGCGCGCGGTCGCCTGCCGGCCGTCGACCTGACCGATGGGCAGCGCAGACGTCGTGACGCGTCCCGGCGTCGTGGTCCGTACCGCGGGCGTGCCGTACTCCTCGATCGTGCCCCAGGCCTGGCACTCGGGGCAGCGACCGAGCCATTTGGCCGTCTGCCAGCCGCATTCGGTGCAGCGGTAGGACGGACGGTCCTTGGTGGTCTTCGTACGGGCAGCCATGGACGGAACCGTAGCCGCCGGCACTGACAGCCGGGGTACGGGCCTCGTGAAGCGGCACGTTGCGGGCCCCCGGTTCACGCCCGGGCGCGCGCCCGTGCGCACCCCCGGCCGGCGACCCCGTCACGAACGAGCAATGGAATGGAGGGTTCCTGTCCCCTTATGAGGGATCGTTTCACCCGTACGGATTAAATGTGCTCAACGGGGCGGAAGCGGCCACTCGCCGCCGCCTACGGTCGCCGGGTGATGAGCAGCAGCCCGGACACCACGACCCGCACCACTGGCGCACATCGTGCGCGCCGTGAGGCGCGTGACCGCGCTGCGGCGCGCACATTGGTGCAGCGGCCGCCCGCGCGCTACGAGCCCTACGTGGACGGTCTGTTCACGTACTGCCTGTCCGTGCTGTGCGACCACGAAGCCGCCACCGCCGCCCTGGGCGAGGCCCTCGCGCTCGCCGAGCGCCGGGGCCAGCGTGCCCCGGAGTCCGCCGGTGACCGCAGGGCCTGGCTCTACGCGCTGGCGCGCTGGGCCTGTCTGCGCAAGCTGGCCGAGGCCAAGCAGAAACGTCAGGCCGGCCACGCGGCGGGCCGCCACGGCGACGAGGGCAAGCGCGGTACACAGCCCGGCTCGCCCCCCGTCTCCGAGCTCGCACAGGAACAGCGCAGACGCGAACTCGCCCTGCTCGCCTGGCCGGAGGCCGCCGGCACCACCCCCGAGCAGCGCGAGGCGCTCGAACTGGCCGTGCGCCACCACCTGTCCGCCCACGAGGTCGCCGCCGTCCTCGGCATGGACCTCGCCGCCGCCCGTGACCTGCTCTCCTCGGCCGCCTGCGAGGTGGAACGCACCCGCGCGGCCCTCGCCGTCGTCGAGACCGGCGCCTGCCCGAGCGTCGCCCGTCTCACCGGCGACAACCAGCTGGTGCTCAGCAGCGCCCTGCGCCGCGAACTGGTCCGGCACGTCGACGACTGCCCCCGCTGCCGCCGCACCGCCGAGCGCGCGCTCCCCGGCAGCTGGCCCGGCGGAGGTCCGGCCCCCACCCAGCTGCCCGTCCTGGAGGCGCCCCGCCCGGCCCTGCACATGGCCATGGCGCACCACCCGCGCGCGCGGGCCGCCGCGCCCCGCTTCGACCGGCGCGGCTTTCCGATGGACCCCAAGGACCGCGCCGCGCGAAGAGACCGCCTGCGCGCGCGTGCCGTCACCACGACGGTCGTCGCCGCCGTGGTGGCCGCCCCCGTGCTCGCGCTGTGGTCCGCCTACCGGGGCACGCCGATCACCGGCGAGGGCACGGGCGCCCGGGGGGCCACCGCCAGCCGGGACGACGGCCCCGGCACGCTCGACGGCGAGCGCACGGACGGGGGCTACGAGAACGCCGGCAACGCCAGCACCAGCCCCGGCGGCCGCTTCTCCCAGGGCAACAAGCCCGACGTGTCGGTCGAGGTCATCAGCGTCGCCGGGGCCGGGCAGAAGGGCGCGGGCCGCCTCGCGGTGGCCGCGGACAACACCGGCGACACCACCCGCGTCACCCTCACCGCCTCCGGCTCCGCCCCCGTCCGCTGGTCCGCGACCACGGCCGCCTCCTGGCTCTACATGAGCCGCTCCTCGGGAACGCTCCACCCCGGCGAGACGTTGACGATCAAGGTGTACGTCGACCCGCTGCGCGAGCCCTCCGGGTTCTGGAGCGCACGGGTCGCGATCTCACCGGCCGGTGCGATCGTCTCCATCCAGGGGTACGGCAGCGCGCCCACCCCGTCCGACCCCAGCCCGGGCCCGGACCCCGGGCCCAGCACTCCGGGCGGCTCCGGCGAGCCCACCCCGCCCGACCCGGATCCGACGCCCACGACCCCCGCGCCGCCCGATCCCACGCCGACCGACCCGACCACGCCACCGCCCGACCCCGAGCCGACGCCCACCGCGTCCAACCCGTCGGCGCCGGGCAGCCCGTCGCCGCCGCCCAGCGGCGGCGATCCGAGCCCCAGCACCTACTAGTGCTGCCCCGCGCAAGTTCGTGGAGGGGTGTTGGGTCTGATCAGGCGGTCTTGAGTGGGCTGCCGTCATAGGTCCACCTGTACGGCT